>JBFMGC010000083.1 GCA_040752815.1 Candidatus Zixiibacteriota bacterium | reverse complement strand
TCGCCTGACAGCACGTCAGGCGGCTGCGTCTGGGTTGGTCCTTGCGCGAGCGAACGAAGACGGGCCAAAATCCAGACAAGACTTGTCCGACTTAGCCGCTTAGATGAAACTGGTCTTGACACCCGCCATGGCCAAGCCGAATTGCTGAAGCCCGACCAGCGCCAGGACAATGATCAGCCACACTATCACCGAGATAGTCATCCCCTTACCACGCGACAGTCCGAAAATGGCAGCGTAGCCCAGCCCACCCAGTATAATTCCCCAAATAGCAAAGACATCCGCGAAGTAAAGGAATGAGTAGACAAACGATGTAAAGTCGCTGCCGGCCATCAGTGCCGCCGGGCCGAGCGAGACCAAAATGCTGTCTTTGGCGACAATCAGAACTGAGCGCAACAGCGTTCCGATCGCCGGCACAAGCCCCACCAATAACCCCACCGCCCAGACGTGAACATACCTGGCTTTCTGCCCGAAGATGAAGCTGCCGATCACCCAGGCCAGCAGGGCACTAATGAGCGAGACTACGGAAAAGCCGATCACCCCGCCGATTGTGTTGGTGATAGGGCTGGGGTTTTCCGCTGAGCTACGCATGCCTTCGATAACCTGAGGTGGAAGCGTGGTCGACGTGCTCATCATGTCGAATTGAGCTTTTGCGTTTTGTTTGTAGGGGAGGCCCGACGCAACCACGATCACAATCAGGCAGAGGACAAACGGCACCACCCAGTTCGGCTTCTTCTTGAAATCCTCGAGCGCCTGGATCGGCGCAAAGAATATGTCGCCGATAATCGCCCAGATGCTTCTTGAGGCTGAGGGAACAGCTACTGTGTTCATACATCGTACTCCTGTGTTCGAAGATTTGTTCGAGCGGCGCGTTCGTTCACGATCCGACGCCTCAAAGATATCCGGCCGGTCACCCGTGACACAACATAATTCTGCCGCAAGGGACTATCTACGCCAATTACTACGGTGCGAAGCACCTATTCGATGCCGTTTTTCAGTGAATTCACGACTCTGGAGCCGGCTTGAATCGGGGCGCGTTGTGTGGTAAACTACGCCCATGCTAAACGTATGGACGAAGGGAAACACCGATGATTGACACTAAGAGGATCGAACAGATGCTGAAACGTGAGATCGCCCGGGCCAACAAGCCGGAGAACCTGGCGAATTACCAGCAGTTTTTCAAGGAAAAACTGGATGAACCGGTTGGCCTGCGCGGGCCGGTACTCAGGGCGATCTCCAATCTGATCTACCGGGAAGTCAAAGCTGAAGGACCGGTGGAAATCCTGCAAATGTGCGACAGGCTGTTGGAAACCGATCTCAGGTGCCGCCGCTTTTTCGCCTTCGAGTGGGCCGCCAAACAGAAAGATCACTTCCGGCCTTCGGAGTTCGCCCGGTTTGAAAAATGGCTGAAGAAGTATGTGGACTATTGGGGAGCATGCGACAGCCTGTGCGCCGGGCCGCTGGGGATTCTGATTGCCCAATATCCGGAGCTTGCGGAGAAGATGCGCCCATGGCAAAAGTCGAAAAACCGGTGGCTCCGTCGAGGCGCAGCGGTGGGCCTGATCGTGCCGGTCAAACAGCGTCAGCTTCTGGACGAGGTGTTCCGCACGGCCGATGTTCTGCTGCAGGATACTGACGACATCGTGCAAAAGGGGTATGGCTGGATGCTGAAAGAGGCGAGCAATCGGTTCCCGGAAGAGGTGTTCGCGTATGTGATGAAGCACAAAGCCCGTATGCCTCGTACCGCGCTCCGCTACGCGATCGAGAAACTCCCGCCCGCCCGCCGGAAACAGGCGATGGCGAAGTAAAAACGCCGGACCGGCAACACCGGATCATCGCCTGCCCGTCTCCCGCGGTCGACCAGGGGTAGACTTCGAGCGTCTGTGCCACAGATGGGCGTAGTGTACGAAAGCTTCGGGAGGTTAAACACCTCCATTCACAAGCAACGCGATACTCACAAATCCGGGCGGGGGCGCTTGGTCCAGTAGGTTAACGAGCGTTCGCAGCGGTAGCCGTTCTTGGCGAACAGTTCCATCGACGGTGAGTTGAGCTCCTCTATCAGGCAGCAAATGACCACTTCGCCGATTTGATTCAGAAACTTCTCGCACTCCTGAATGAGGGCAGTCGCCAGGCCGCGTCCGCGGTAATCAGGGTCGACCGCCACGCGATTCACCCAACCGCGGCGTCCATCGTAATTCGCGAGCGCCAGGCCGACCAGCCGGCCGCCGTCAAAAGCGCCAAACGACGCGCATAATTCGCGTGACAACTCAACCGCCAGCATCGCGCGTCCGTCACGCCCTTGCGGTCTAATCGGAAGACCGGCAACACCCCAGACCCGCACCATGTCATCGTAATCGTCAATCGTCAGACGGCGTAATGTTATTTCCATACTTCTCCTCGAGGATGGCTTCCAGTTGGTGCATGGGGAACTCCGATGCACACGGCCGGTCGTTCCAGTGTTCGCAGCCGCTGAAACTGAGCAGCACGCCACGCGCCGGCACGCCGACATCGTGCGCCGTGCGCATCCCGTTTGCAAGCATCATCAGGCAGCCGACACCGACAACGCCGAGACTGCCGCTGCGCTCAGCGTAGTGCTCGATCTGCTCTTCGAGCTTGCGCTTGGAGAACAGACACTCGATTCCGTAGCGCTCGGCCAGTGCAACCACCTGCGCGGCCTGGCAGTCGTCGGTACACTCCTGACAGCGATCGCCCCACTTTTCGTCGGTTTTGAGGCAGTTGGGGTTGTGAAGGCTAAGGCAGTTGGGAAGGATGATCAAGGTGTCCTTCGCGCGATTGAAAGCCTCGCGATTGAGTTGGTCGTAGATCTTGAACGCCACCGCTTCGAGCAGGTAACGCTCCTTTTCCGATCGACGCAAAGAGTGATCATTGCGCGTGGACGTATCGGCGTTTGCCCGTGCAATGAAATCGTCGAGCCCGGTGAACTCCTCGGCGAAGCGCTCGAATCCGTTGTCAAGGAACTGGGCAACGAATTCCGTTAGTTTGTGATCAAAATCAGGACCCAGCAGGTAAGTTGGAGCTTGCCCCGGCATAGCGCAAATATAGCCGTGGATAGCACCGTCGGGTAGGATTAAGTGTGCCTGGTATTGTTCCTGGGGTGCGCCCTGGAGTGGCAGGAAGTCGTGGCGGAAGGTGACGTCCACCACGCATGTGGCAAAAGGGTCCCCCGATCGACTCGGGGGGAGGCTTCCCTACGCACACGGTTCACGGCGTGCGAGACTCTAATTGACCCACTCTTCGTCGCACCGTATAATCAAGTCGATAGAGTCGTAACGGTAAGGATAATCGTGCAAATCCGCGTTCGCGTTCTCGTTGGCATAATCGCAGCACTGGTGCTGTCAGCCTGTATCGTCCGCAAGGAAGTGCGGCCGTCGCAGGTTCATCTCGACCGTCTCGTAAACTGGATGAGCGGCTCGTTCAGCACGCAGGAGCAGGCGCTGGTCGACTCCGCCTTTCTCGACATACGCCTCGAGTCCGTGCAGATCTGGCCGGAGCGGATCGACGGGCGCTGGATGTATGTCGAGCAGGCGTCGGCGGTCAGCCTGGATAGGCCCTACCGCCAGCGGGTCTATCGCCTAAGTCGGCGAAACGACACAACTCTTGTGAACTCTGTCTACGAGCTTAGGGAGCCGCTTAGGTTTGCCGGCGCTTGGCGGACGCCGTCGACATTCGACTTCCTAACCCCTGATTCGCTGATGCCCCGGCCGGGATGCGCCGTTGTTCTGCACCCTCGGGGGGATACGGCGTTTGTCGGCAGCACGGTTGACCGGGAGTGCCAGAGCGATCATCGGGGCGCGGCCTACACTACCGCAGAGGTCAGGATCACCGAGCTACGTATGGTTACCTGGGACCGTGGGTGGGACTCGACAGGCACTCAGGTCTGGGGTTCGGAGCGGGGCGGCTACGTATTCAAGAGACTGCGGGAGCCGTAAGAAGTAGGCGGCCGGGGGGATGGTTGAAACGCCGGTGCGGGTCGGCGTGTATAATCGCCGAACCCAGGATCGCCCCAATGAAGCGATTGATCTCGGCTGCGACTTGCATCCTGTTTACGCTGGCCTCGATTACCGACGGCTACGCGGTTGTCTTTTGTTTACCTGCACCCTGCGGTATTGCCGAGACCGTCACGTGCAGCAGCCCGGCCCCGGAGCAGTTCGCCACCTGTTTTGGGGCTGCCGGCGACTGCGCGGCCATGCCGCCTCAGCCCCTGCCGGAGAGCCCGAGACTTGTCCTGCCGCTCTTCCTGGCCATGCACGCGGAGATGGCGCCGTGTCCTCCCGATGTCTGCTGTGCCATGCTGCTGACCGAGCTCTGGAAAGAGCAGCCGCAGCCGAAACCCAGCCTTGATAATATTACCGCCATTCAGGCCGTCGAACTCACTCGCGATTACGAATCTCGAACAGATACCCACGCCTCCCGGCCGGCTGGCGTACACGTCATCATCTCCACCACCTGCCTGCGCTGTTGAGCCTCCGCAACGGCCATGAATTCGCGTGGCCACCAGCAAGGATAGATTTCAACATTCCACAACTTTGACTTTGAAAAGGAGTGTTCGTATGCGAACACGTTCTGTCTTTTCGATATTGGCTCTGGTCGCGGTTCTGGTTGGGGCCGGAGTCTACGGCCTCAGTGCGGGCGAACCGTCGTCCGCTGCACCAGGCGGGGCCACTGTGTCGGGATGCGACAGCCCGTGCCCGCCGTGCCCCGCGTGTCCGGCCGGACCGGTTTGCGGCGACCGTCCATGTGTGCCGTGCCCACCCTCGCCGGAGTGCAGCGCGAGCGCAAGTTGCAGTCCGGTTAGCTGCGGCAAATAAGTCCGACATTTTGTGGTTGGCGCACGTCCCCGTGCGCCAACTCGCGTGACTTTAGTAGCAAAATGGGCTGGTGGACGGGGACGTCCACCAGCCACAATGCCCAGTTTGACAGTTGGGCTTGGCCATTTATATTCCCCCCATGCTTCTCGCCATCGATATCGGCAACACCAACACGGTCGTGGGTGTCTACGACAGCGCTGCACTCAAAGGCTCTTTCCGGGTGGCGTCGCAGCACCACATGACCTCCGACGAGGCCGGGTTCTTCGTCATGGGACTGCTGGACCGGATGCAGGTCGATCTGTCGGCAGTTATGAAAGTCGTGATCGGCTCAGTGGTGCCGCCGCTGACCTCGACTTTCGAGGAAATGTCCCGCAAGTTTCTGAAATGCCACCCGATTACGGTCTCCGCGCGCATCAAGCTGCCGGTGCGGATCGAGATCGACCGCCCCGACGAAGTCGGCGCCGACCGAATTGCCAACGCCGCCGCAGGGTGGCATAGGTTTGGCGGGCCGGTGATTGTGGTCGATTTCGGCACCGCGACCACGTTCGATGTCGTCTCGAAAGAGGGCGCTTATATCGGTGGTGTGATTATCCCAGGGCCGGAGACCTCAATGGCCGAACTGGCCCGGAAAGCCGCTCGCCTCTTCGAGATCAGAATCGAACCGCCGGACCGCGTGGTGGGGAAATCGACTGCGGGCGCGCTGAAGTCGGGTCTTTTCTACGGGACTATCGGCCAGGTCGATTATATTATCGAGCGAATTAAGGCCGAGACCGGTTTCGATGGATGTACGGTGATCGCCACCGGCGGACTATCAGCGGGCCTTGAGAAGCACTCTCGGTATATCAAATCAGTTGATCCCAATTTGACGCTCGACGGCCTCCGGCTGATAGCGGAGATGAATTAGCTTTCAGCGTCGACACAGAACCGTAGGGCAGAACCCTTGGCGAGATCGCGACAGCGAGCTTGCGGCGGTTCTGCCAAATCAATCTGCTATTTCATTCGATGGCTGAATCACTCGGTCGAAGCGACCGAGGATTCTAC
>JBFMGC010000082.1 GCA_040752815.1 Candidatus Zixiibacteriota bacterium | reverse complement strand
GTATTCTCGCCTTGAATCGCCACTCATAATCGTGTCTCCCTTCGGTAACATCAATTATGAGGCAACGTATCAATTGCAAGCCTCCGTTTTCCGCGCTTCGGTAACATTAATTGTGAGGCAATTCGGGGTGCTCTGCGCCAGGGATCATTTATTGCTCTGCTCCGCGGCATCTATTATAGTCGCTGATATAGTCGCTGAACTAACCCAGGAGCGTCAGAAATATGCTTTCGATTTTTCGCACCAAATCGGTCGATGCTCTCATTCGCGAATCGCAGGATCAAGACCGCCAGCTCAAACGGGTGCTCGGCTCGTTCGACGTTACCATGATCGGGATCGGCGCGATTATCGGCGCAGGTATATTCGCCATGGTGGGCGAGGCGGCCGTAGGGGCGTCGAGCGGTTACCCGGCCGGTCCCGCCCTTCTCGTTTCGTTTATCCTGACCGCAATTGCCTGTGGCTTCACGGCGCTATGTTACGCCGAACTGGCGGCCATGGTGCCGATTTCGGGCAGTGCTTACACCTACTCGTACGCGACCATGGGTGAGCTGGCGGCCTGGATCATCGGCTGGGACCTTATTATCGAGTACGCCATCGGCAACGTGGCGGTGGCGATAAGCTGGTCGGGGTACTTCAACGATTTCATCCGCAATGCCTTCGGCTGGGACATCCCCACCTGGCTTCGCCTGGACTATCGCACTTTCGTCCAGAAGGGATTCGAGCTGAGTTCCGCCCCCGAGATTTTCGGCGTCCCGATCGTATTCAATCTTCCGGCGGTTCTGATCGTGCTGAGCCTGACAGTCATCCTCGTAATTGGCATTCGGGAGAGCGCCCGGTTCAACGCCGCGATGGTTGTAGTTAAGCTGGCAGTGTTGGCGCTGTTCGTAGGTATCGGATTGTACTACTTCCGGCCGGAGAACTGGACACCGTTTGCACCGGGCGGCTGGCGAGGGATCCAGGTGGGTGCGGCGACCGTGTTCTTCGCATATATAGGCTTCGATGCTACCTCGACTGTCGCCGAGGAGACACGCAACCCCAAGCGTGATCTGCCCATTGGTATTATCAGTTCCCTCGTCATCTGCACCCTGGTCTACATTCTGGTGACAGTCGCTTTGACCGGCATGGTGCCGTTTCTCGAACTGCGCACCAAGATCGCCGAGCCGCTCGTAGCCGGGCTCGAATACAACAACGTAGCGCCGTGGATTATCGCGATTATCTCTCTCGGATCGGTGGTCGCTCACACGGCCGTGCTGCTCGTATTCCAGATGGGCCAGCCGCGCATATTTTTCGCGATGAGCCGCGACGGACTGCTGCCGTCGTATTTCGCCAAAGTGCACAAGAAGTTCCGAACCCCGCATATCACCACGATCTGGACCGGGGCCTTTGTCGCCACCCTGGCGGCGTTCTGCAATATCGACGAAATGGCCAACCTTTGCAATATCGGGACGCTTTTCGCGTTTGTTTTGGTTTGTGCCGGAGTAATAATCTTGAGAATCAAGGACCCGGCCCGCCCGAGGCCGTTCCGCGCGCCCGGCGGCATTGTCACTGCGATCCTGGGGATCATCTTTTGCGGCTGGCTGATGGCCGGTCTGGACGAAGTCACCTGGCTGCGCTTTTTCGGCTGGCTCGCGCTGGGGATTATCATCTACTGGCTCTACGGTTCCCGGCGGAGCAAGCTCCGGTCGGGCTAAACCCTGCGCAAGGGCCTGGCCCAATTCTGGGGGTTGATTTTTTTCGGGCACATTGTATTTTGAAGCCGGAGATTATGGATACGGGCGCCAAGAATCTGCTCATCACGGGGGAGCCTGGGATCGGCAAATCGACGGTCATCCGGAAGCTGATCACCGAACTCAGGCCGTTCAAACCGGTCGGCTTCTATACGGCCGAGATTCGCAACAACGGCGTGCGGGTCGGCTTTCAGGCGATCAGTCTCGACGGGCGTCGGCGCAACCTGGCCCATATCGACATGCGCAGTCACCTGATGGTGGGCAAGTACCGGGTCGGCGTCTACGGCTTCGAGAAGTTTCTAAACGCAATCGATCTGACCGGTAACGACGGCCGCATTGTTATCATCGACGAAATCGGTAAGATGGAGTGCATGTCGCGGCGGTTTCGCGAGGTGGTGTGCGAGATTCTCGAACAGGATCGGATAGTCGTGGCCACCATCGCCAAGGAAGGTTTCGGCCTAATTGATAACATCAGGAAACGGGACGATATCACTCTTCTTGAGATGAATCGCCGCAACCGCGAGGAGATGGTGGGCAAGGTTCTTCGCAAGATTCAGCAGTTGCGGTTTAGCTAAAAGCGGAATCAACCCGAACGGGGAATCGCTCGATCATATAGTGGGCGGCAGACCTCCCGGTCTGCCCCGTCCAAATTCGATACACGGGCAGACGAGGACCCCGGATCAAATCCGGGGCAGGCTCTGCCGCGCACGGTGCAGAAGTTGCGGTCGAAACCCTGGCGCACCGAGACGCACGCCAGGCACAACTCTGACCTGGGAACACAAACATCGACCTCCCTGAATCTATTTGCCCCGGCAACCAGTCGTCGTTATCTTCCTCCTGGTAGAAAGGCGGGCCATCGGCCACGTTTGAGCCGATAACCCGCACTAGCGAGCGAGTGGTTGGACAATGGAACCTTCATGTTGCGACAAGCTTATCTATCTCGATAACGCGGCTACCTCGTGGCCGAAACCGGAAAAAGTCTACCAGTTCATGGTGGACTTTTATCGTAGTTGCGGGGTCAATCCGGGGCGGAGTGGTTTCGATAAGGCAATTGAGGCCGGCAACATAGTCGAGAACCTCCGCAAACGGCTGACCCGGTTTTTCGGCGGCGAAGAGAATCATCCGGAACGGCTCTGTTTCGGCTACAACGCCACCGATGCCCTCAACCTGCTCATTCAGGGGATGCTCAAGCCGGGCGATCATGTAATCACCACCAATCTGGAGCACAACTCGGTCATCCGCCCGATCCGGCATCTCATGCGCGACAGCGGCGTGCAGGCGACATTTGTGCCGTTTGATTCACGCGGGTTTGTCGATCCTGACGATATCAAGCGAGCTATCCGCAAGAACACCGCTCTGGTGGTCGTGAATCACGGCTCCAATGTGCTCGGCACTGTGCAGCCGGTGGCTGAGATCGGGCGGCTGTGTCATGACACTGATATCCGGTTCATTATCGATACGTCGCAGACCGCCGGCATGGTGCCGATTAACATGCGTGAGATGCATATCGACGCGCTCGCGTTTACCGGGCATAAGTCGCTGATGGCAGCGACCGGAATCGGCGGCCTGTGCGTGGGCGACGGGGTCGAGATTCGTCACACGCGTTCGGGCGGCACTGGTGTGAAGTCTGCTTATCCGTATCATCTCGACGAATACCCTTACCGGATGGAATACGGCACGCCCAACATGTGCGGGATTGCGTCGCTATGGGCCGGGCAGGACTGGATCGAGGAGCAGGGCGGGGTGGAGGCGATTCACGCCCGGGAGATGAAGCTGGCGAAGAAGCTGGTCGACGGTTTCAAGAAGATCGACGGCGTAACGGTTTACTGTAGCGATAGTCTCGCAAATCATCTGGCGACAATTACGATGAACGTCGATGGTCTCGAGGCGGGCGATGTCGGCATCATGCTCGATGTCGATTTCAATATCGCGACCCGGACCGGGCTGCACTGCGCGCCGCTGGTGCACGAGCAGATCGGCACTGCAGCCATTCATGGCGGCGTGAGGTTCGCAATCGGCCCGTTCAATACTGAGGCGCATATCGATGCGGCTATCGAGGCGATCACCGAGATTGCGAAACGTGCGCGGAAGATCAAGCGCCCAGTGATGCAGGGGAAGTAGGGCGCCAGTTCTCGGGTGGCCCGGCGCTTGCGGTGGGTTGGAAGATTACTTATGCTTGACCGCGCCCGATAGCCCTGTAGCCTACAGCTCTGCCGTGGGCAGGATGGGGCGTGAAGCAAGCCACTCTTGCCTCGACAAACAGGCAGTAAGGAGTACCATCATGAGCCACAAAGTCTATCTCATCGTCTCCGGAATCGTTTTCCTTTTGGTCGCGGCGATTCACTTTCTGAGGCTGGTCAATCAGTGGCCGGTCGTGGTAGGCACATCCGAGGTTCCGATGGCCGTGTCGTATGTAGGGTTGCCGGCAGCCCTCCTGCTCTGTATCTGGGCGGGTTGGTTACTCAGAAACAGCACAAGAAACCAGGGATAAAGTGACAACCCCGCAGCTCTGCCGTGGGTGCGGTGAACGCTTCGATGTCGGGTTTCGTCGCCGCTCGCTTCGCTCACGCCGCCGGAACGCCGACCTACGACTCTTGGATGACCCGGTCAAGCGGGCGCATGACAAATGGCAGGTATCTGCCAGCCCATTCGCGTCTGCCGTTTTAACTTCCTTTCTATCGAATACTCGCATAGTCTGACGGTACTGTTAGACGAGGTGATCATCGGCCGCATGATGCACCCCGTTGGCTCCTACAGAAAGGATACGCTATGCTGTTCATTATCGCTTTTCTCGTATCGGCAATCGCCTTGGTTGTCTGGATGCGGGCTTCCCGTTCCGCCGCGCGTAATATTGACATCGCAAGAACAACCCGCGCGGTGGCGCTCGCGGTCGCGATTGTCTTCGCTGTGATCGCCCTGGTCCAGTGTTTCACGCAGATTCCGGCCGGCCACGTAGGGGTGATTGACTTCTTCGGTATCGTTTCGTCCCGCACGCTGCCGTCCGGAATAAACCTGGTCAACCCGATGGCGCGCGTGATCAAGTTCTCCATCCAGACCAAGGAGCTGAAAGAGACGATGCAGGTGCTCTCGCGTGAGGGGTTGACTATTGGACTGGAAATCAGCGCGCTGTACCGCCTTAATCCGGATTCGGCGGCGTCAGTGTACAAATCGGTGGCC
Organism: Candidatus Zixiibacteriota bacterium; assembly: GCA_040752815.1. Taxonomy (NCBI): domain Bacteria; kingdom Pseudomonadati; phylum Candidatus Zixiibacteriota; species Candidatus Zixiibacteriota bacterium. The sequence goes on along the minus strand of JBFMGC010000082.1, from coordinate 1,124 downwards.
GGCGGTGACTTCGAAAATGTCCTCCTCGTGCCGCAGTTCCGGTCGATCAGCCGTGCTGTCACCGCCGGATTCCAGGCGAGCGCCCTCTATTCGACCGAACGCGAGAAACTTGCATCAACGGTTCAGGAAGAACTGGCCAAGACGATGGCGCTTCGGGGTGTGTATATAGAAACGACGCCTCTGCGAAACGTCCAGCTTCCGACCCAGTTGACCGAGGCGATCGAGCAAAAACAGCGCGCCGATCAGGAAAGTCAGCGAATGGAGTTCATCCTGACCAAGGAGAAACAGGAGGCCGACCGGAAACGGATCGAGGCGCAGGGTATCGCCGATTTCCAGACCATCGTGTCATCGGGTATCAGCGACCAACTCCTGCGCTGGAAAGGGGTAGAGGCGACCGAGAAGCTGGCCAATTCACCCAACACAAAGGTGATCATTGTAGGCGCCGGCAAGGACGGTCTGCCGGTGATTCTGGACACGAAATAGTACGGCAGCCCACCGCTCTACTGCCGGGACTTCAATCGGTGGGTTCCTCGGTCAAGCCGTGGAAAGACAGTAGCCAACCGTAGGTCGAAACCAGCTCCGCGCTTCGCGGGGCGGTTTCGACAATGTTTAAGGAGCGTGGAGCCACTAGCCTGTTGAGGCCTTCCTACCACCCCGGATCCGGTACCAGATTGCCGATTCATGCGCCCCCTGGCTCGCTTCTGTCAAAACAGCTCCGCGGGGCCGGTGACAATTGTTACCACCGGATAGCCGTCAAGCTGTGACGGCAGAGTCTTCTTGAGGGTACCGTTCTCCCTGGCCAGGTGAATCTGGATGCACCCCCGGCCACGGTCGACTCCCTCGGCCATGCCGATCACCCCATCGATGGCCATAATACGTGCTGCATGCTTGGAGATTACCTCCGCCGGGCTGAGTTTCTTGGTCATGGCGTCTTCATCGTGTGTCTGGAACAAACTGCACCTGCCTGCCGGCTCTGACAAATACACAAGCGCGCGGCGGGTCGGCCTCTCGCTCCGGGAATCGAAAGGAAAACAGATTCTACTTGCCGCAAATCGTGACGTTCAGCGCCTGGGTCACGTTTTGGATACGGTTGCCCCAGGTATACCCCTGGCGGTTACCGGCGA
>JBFMGC010000081.1 GCA_040752815.1 Candidatus Zixiibacteriota bacterium | reverse complement strand
GTTAGCGAGCGACCGGCGGTTCTGCCACTAGCCTGTTTGACTCACTTACAGTGACGGCAAAAGCATAGAGTCGACTGACCATCACAAAAACCCACCCGTTGGGTGGGGTACCGGAGTAAAAGGAACATGAGAGATTCTCGGACCGGCCGTCACACCGTTGGCGCGACGACAATAGTCGTTGTAATTGCCCTCCATCTCTTAATCTCCTGCACCAAGGAATCGAAGGAGCCGAAAACACTTACCCCCGATCAGGTCCAGGGCACGCTTATCCGCCAGCTCATCATGATGGCCGATCAGCAGCAGCGCGACCGGGAGTTGCTTGACTCGCTCATTGACGAAAAGGGATGGGGGGCGCCTGAAACACGAGAAGCCTCGCAGGTGTCCAATCATCATGACAGCGTCAACATGGTCAGGCTCGAAGAGATCATCGCGCTGCACGGCTGGCCGGGCAAGTCGCTGGTGGGCGATCAGGCTGCGCTGGCGGCCTTCCTCGTTCTACAGCACGCCGAACTGGAGATACAATTGAAGTACCTTCCGCTGGTCGAGGCGGCCGCGGCGAAAGGCGATGTCGAGCGCGCACACCTGGCGATGCTTCAGGACCGCGTGTTCATGCGCCAGGACAAACCGCAGAAATACGGCACTCAGTTGTGGAGTGACCCGTCGACCGGCAAACTGGGCCTGTATCCTATCGATGACTCTATCAATGTCGACTTTCGGCGTGCCGAGGTCGGTCTGGCGCCGCTGGCGGATTACATTCGGAGTATGGGAATCGAGCCGGAATCGCTCTCGCAGCGCTCGAAGACCACGGTGATCTTCAACCTTGGCGGCGATACGGCGAAATAGAGCTGACACTGCACCGGCTCTACCTCTATCGGCCCCCCACTCCCCATCCGCTCAAAACACGCTGAACTTGAAATACCGCCTCGGGTTCTTCTCGATATCCGTGATCAGGTTGTTCGCGCGAGTGAGCAAGTTGCTAAGCTCAGTATAGAGCGCCGTGTCATTCACGAGCATCCCCAGGTTGCCTTCCGAGCGGTCGATCTTGGTCAGGATCGAGTCAAGGCGCGCTGTGGTGGCATTCAAATTGTCATAGAGTGCGGAATCGGCGACCAGCTTGCCCAGTGTGCCGCGGTCCTCGCTCACCTGCGATGCCAGGTCGCCCACCGATTTCGACATGTGGGTGATCGACTCCATCATCTCTTGCTGGTTCTTGTGCAACGTGGAGGTAACTTTGGTCAGGTTGGTCAGCAGCGCCGTGAGTTGCTGGTAAAGAGTGTCGTTCGCCGCCAGTTGCCCGAGCGATCCCTCGCCCCGGTTCACCCGCACCAGGAAGCTGTCAAGACTGCCGACCAGCTGGCCGGCGTCTTTCAGCGCCTTCTCCCCCGCCTCGAACATGGCGGTGGCCGAGCCGACATCCTTGGTGGCAATCACGGCATCGGCCTGGATCGGGGCGGCCCCGGTCAGGCCGGGGAGAATCTCGATATACTTGTCGCCCAGAAAACCAATGGTCCCGAGCTGCACGCGGGCGTCGGCGTTCAAATAACGGTGGATCTTCCTGGTCACGCGGCAGTACACTTTCACCTGGCGGGCCTGCTCGGCGATCTCGAAATCCAGCCCCGTGACATTGCCCACCTCGACACCCGACATCCACACCGGCGAACCGCGCACCAGTCCGTTGACATTTTCGAAGTAGCACACGAAGGTGATCTTGGGTTCGAACACCGATGTCCCTCCGCCGGTCATCGACGTGTACATCAGGATAATAATCGCACCCATGATAAGCAGGCCAACCGGCACGGCGCCCCACTTGATCTTGACTGATCGTCGCATACTATTGTCCTCAGCTTCTAATATCGTCCAAACCTATAAAGCGCTTCCTGGCCACCCGCCCAAACGACGCGCGAAACGGTCCCAGAAAATCGGTGACACAGGGATCGTTCGAGGCGCGCAACGCCTCGAGTGAACCGTCGAACGCCACCTGGCCCTCATGAATGACTACGAAGCGGTCGGCAATCTCGAGCGCGTCGGCAATCTGGTGGGTTACCACAATTGACGCGATTGATTTCTCCTCGTGAAGTCGGGTTATGAGCCCCAGCACGTTTTCGGTGGCGTGGGGATCGAGACCGGTAGTCGGTTCGTCATAGAGCATCACCTTGGGATTGGTCGAGAGGAGCGCCCGGCCGATAGCTACCCGTCGCCGCATCCCGCCCGAGAGTTCCTCGGGCAGCTTATCGCCGATTTCATTGGCGTCGAGACCCACAAACCCGAGCATCTCTCTTGCCTTCACCGTGATTTCCGACCATGACATGCGTGTGTGCTCAAGCAGGTAATAGCCGACATTTTCGCCGACCGTAAGAGAATCGAACAAAGCGCCGTCCTGGAAGACCATGCCGATCCTCTTGCGGACCTCCTGCTTGTCGCGCTCCTTCATGATACAAATGTTCTCGCCGTCGATAATCACCTCGCCTCGCTGAGGACACTCCAATCCGAGAATCAGGCGCAGGATCGTGGATTTGCCCGAACCCGACGGTCCCATAATGACCAGCATCTCGGCCTCGTCCACTTTGAACGAGACGTTTTTCAGAACCTGTTTATCCCAGTACGAGAAGTCTACTGCCCGAAGCTCGATCAAAAGTACCCCTTCAGCCAGTTACCGAGAATTTTGGTGATAAAGAAGTTAACGATCAAAATGACGATCGACGAAAACATCACGGAGTTGGTCGTGGCCCGACCCACTCCCTTCGTGCCGCCCTCCGCCGTGAAACCACAGTAGCAAGAGATAAATGCGATGACGAACGAAAAGCAGAACGGCTTGAACAGCCCCATCAGGATATTGCCGTAGTTGAGCTTGAGAAACACCTGCGACCAATAGGTCGTGGTGGTGACATTGGCAATAAATCTCCCCACCACCCAGCCGCCGGTAATCGCGATCGCATCGCACACGACAGTCAGAGCCGGCACCATGATGATCAGAGTAATCAGTCGGGGGCGGGCGATCTTCTTGAGCGGATCGATTCCGAACGCCACCATGGCGTCGATCTGGTTGGACGATTTCATCGCTCCAATTTCGGCGGTGATCCCAGCCGCCACCCTGGCAGCTACCATCAGGCCGGTCAGAATCGGCCCGAGCTCCCGCACGATCGCCATGGAGACAATCCTCCCCAGGTAGTCTTTCGCTCCAAACGTCGCCAGCTCCTGGGAGAAGGCCAGCGCAAGCCCCTGTCCGGAAAAGATACCGGTCAGGGCCACCAGCAGCAGTGAACCTACCCCGATGAGGTACATCTGTTCGAGCGTCTCGGACAGATAGAACGGCCGTCGCCCCAGCGAGGCCAGCATCCGGAGCGAGAAGTAGAAAATGCTCTGGCACTCGAAGGCCCAGCGCTTGATGACATTGTCAATACCGTAAAAGATGCTGCTGTCCTTTCGGTTACATCGGGCAGTTTAGGCCGGTGCCCTCTGGGAGTCAAGACTAAACGGTCCGTTGCGCCCGGGACAGAATCTCGTATAATCGGGCCAACAACCGGCCTCCCGGCAGCGTTATGGGTGTGCGGAGAAGATGACCGATGTTCGGAGACGAAAGTGTATAATCAGGACGGTTCCAAGCGGGGCCATGCCATAGCGTTGTTTTCGGGCGGGCTGGATTCGGCGCTGGCCATACTGCTCGTTCTGCGCCAGAATATCGAGGTGACCGCTCTCACGTTCATGACCCATTTCGGCTGCGACCTGGGAGACCGCTCGTCGTGCGGCTCCAATCCGTTCCCGACCGCCGAGAAGTTCGGCTTCAATGTCAAGCTGATGCACCTCGGCCAGAAGTTTGTCAATATCGTGGCCAACCCGAAATACGGTCGCGGCAAGGAAATGAACGTATGCGTGGACTGCCGAATTCTGATGCTGAGCGAGGCGCGCGCGCTCATGGAGATGACGAACGCTGATTTCATCATCACCGGCGAAGTCATGGGCCAGCGGCCTTTTTCGCAGGTCAAGGACAAGTTGAATCTCACCGAACGCGAGGCGGGTGTCAAGGGCAGGCTGCTCAGACCGCTTTCGGCCAGGCTACTTCCCCCGACCGAGGTCGAGCTGTCCGGCCTGGTCGACCGTGAGCAGTTGGAGGGAATCAAGGGTCGCTCGCGGCAGCGACAACTGGAACTGGCGAAGCAGTTCGGCCTGGAGGATTACCCCTCGCCTGCGGGAGGCTGTCTTTTGACCGACCACGGTTACTCCAACCGCCTCCGCGATCTGCTCGCGCACACGGACAGGCTGACATTTGATGATCTGAATCTGCTGAAGATCGGGCGGCACTTCCGACTGGCCGAAGACACCAAGATTGTCGTGGGGCGAAACGAATCCGAGAACCGTCAACTGATGGGCATGGCCAGGGAACACCACGTAACGGTGGAGCTGCCCGATGTCGGTTCACCGCTCACGCTTCTGGTGGGAACAGCCAGTGAGCCGCACTTGAAGGCGGCGGGGGCGATCACCGCGCGTTATACGTCGGCACGGGAAGCGCCATCGGTAAAAGTAGTTTCGACGCGCCTTTCCGACAGGTCGACCGAGGAATTCATGGTGCAGCCGGCCAAAGAGGAGGAGATCGTCACGCTAGCCGTGCGCTGACCGCGCGCGGATGAACCGAAGGGGAATCGCCAATCCCTTGCCTCCCTGTGCTCCACCAGCCTCCCGGTGGCCCACCCGCTTGCGGGTGGGATTGAGAAAACTCTCGCCTTAAGAGTTGCGGTCGGGCAGGGTCGCCCGACAGCACGTCAACCCGAGCCCTCGAGTGACACGCCCCGGTGGCCTCGCAAAGTCCCCCCACACCTCAATTCGATTCGCGGACACTACCCCGGAAAACACAATAGAAAGCCCTGCCCGGGACCTACGGGCAGAGCTTTCCGAGCTTTATTGAACACGCGAAAAACGTTGGATCAGGTCTTGTCGGATCCTGATTACTTCAGCAGCATCATCTTCTTGGTCTCGACGAAATTATTCGCCGTGATCCGATAGAAGTAAATGCCGCTCGCCACTGCGCCTCCGTCAGCATCCGTGCCGTTCCAGGTAACGGTGTGATTACCGGCCGGCATCTTGCCGTACGTCAGGGTGGTCACTTTCTGACCCAGAATGTTGAACACGCTCAATTCGACCTCAGACTCAGTCGGGAGCGCGAAACCAATCTGGGTGGACGGGTTGAACGGGTTCGGGTAGTTCTGCGCCAGAGCGTACTCTGCCGGCAGCGCACCGTTCACGCCGGACAACGCCACCGAGACCCCGGCGAAATCCGGATGGACTTCGTCGAACGCAATCTGCCCGGGCCGCGACCGAGTGTTGTAAATGAACACCAGGTCATGCGCCGGACTGGAGGTCTCGTTTTCCTCGATACGGATTTCCGTCACCGAGGGGTTGTTGATCTCGAACACCAGGTTGGCCACCGTCCCCTCGCCCGCCGACAGCGGCGCGCGCGGGTCAGGGCTGAGCTGGTGGATCAGACCGATCACGACCGATTGTTTGTCGTTTTCGATCTTGGCGATCTTGAGATCAAAGTGTTCCACCCGTGTACCCTCGAAAGTAACCTCTTTCAGGGTCACGCCTTCGGAGAACTTCAGTGGGATGTCAATCGCAATGACACCGTCGGCATTCGCTATGGTCAGCGGAACCACCACGGTGCTGTTTTCGCCGGCGACGGCGGCAGCGGGCGCAAACTTGTTGGCCGCAAACACCCACGCCGGGAGCATCACGATCGCGACAATCACTGTCACTTTTTTAAGCTGTTTCAACGACATTTCACCCCCTCAGGGTTGAAAAGGTTGTTGTTGTGGTTGTCCGATGGGCACTCCAATACCTGTCGGCAACCGCTACCCGCCGCAATCGATTTCCATAACTGCGTCATTTTCTTCCTTCGTATGTACAGCAAGCGGAGGTGAAGGGTATCGATTACCTAACAAGCGTCCCAATCAAAAGTAAAGCCGACTGGGTCCAGATGTCAAGAGATTTCTGTTTAAGATTGTCAGTCAATCGCTTAACGAGACCGGAAAGTCGCGCCGGTCGTCCAATGACTCTTCAGGTCCTCCAATTAAGTTTACGGACACTGCAAACGCTTTCCTAATACTGGTAACACTCTTCCGCCCAAACGGTTCCATAATATCCAAGAAAAGGGCGTTAGATTCCTGTTAAGTCCTTGATAACGCATCTAACCCCGGCGAAATAGCCCCGGAAGCTACCCCCCATTCCGTCAACTCCGCCGTTGCCACAGCGCTTTGTTTGCGCCATAATACCGCGTGTTTTCGCCAACCCCCTCCAAAATGAGCACACACTATGTCACACTCTGATTTCAAACCGTTCGTTCCGGCGTCCGCAAGCCCACGGGAATTCACTTTCAGGGCTGTCACTATCGGGGCCATTCTGGGTATTGTCTTCGCCGCGTCGTCAGTCTACCTGGCGCTTAAAGTCGGCATGACTGTGAGCGCATCTATCCCGATTGCGGTTCTCTCGATCACGCTGTTTCGGGTGCTGGGGCGTGCGACCATTCTCGAGAACAATATCGTCCAGACCACCGGCTCGGCGGGTGAGTCCATAGCGTTCGGCGTGGCTACTACCATGCCGGTGTTCCTGCTGCTTGGGCTGGACATGAACCTCCTGCCTATTCTGGTAATGGCACTACTGGGCGGGATTCTGGGCGTGCTGATGATGATTCCCCTGCGGCAGGGGCTGATTGTCAAGGAACACGGCAAACTGACCTATCCGGAGGGTACCGCCTGCGCCGACGTGCTCATTGTCGGCGAACAGGGCGGCACCAACGCGAGAACTGTCTTTCTCGGATTCGGGCTTGGGGCGCTTTACAAATTCGTTAACGCCGGCATGAAGCTGTGGGCGGAAATACCAGAGCGGCTTCTGTCGTTTTTCAAGGGAGCGTCGATCTCGGCAGAGGTCACCCCGGAACTGCTGGGTGTCGGCTATATTATTGGCCCCCGAGTTTCCGCGAACATGCTGGCCGGCGGGATGCTGTCATATCTCATCTTGATTCCTGCGATTACGATATTCGGAGAGCACCTCGATTCGGTCCTCTTCCCGGCCACTACACTTATCAAAGACATGAGCCCCGGCGAAGTGCGTAACGCTTACGTGCTGTATATCGGAGCGGGGGCGGTGGCCACGGGCGGGATTATCAGCCTGATCCGGTCGTTCCCGACTATCATCTCAGCCTTCCGGAGAGGATTTGCCACATTTCTGGACTCGCGCAAAGGGAAAGTGGACACAAATAATGTCCCGCGCACTGACCGGGACCTGCCGCTCTCGGTAGTCGTGTTCGGCAGTATCGGCCTGGTGATTGCCATCTGGCTCGCCCCTATTTTGAATATCAACGCCATATCGGCGGTGCTTATCGTGCTGTTCGGGTTCTTCTTCGTGACCG
>JBFMGC010000080.1 GCA_040752815.1 Candidatus Zixiibacteriota bacterium | reverse complement strand
CCACATCGAAACCTTCATTGCTCACTACAATGCCACGACCAAACCCTTTGTCTGGACCGCCACAGCTGATTCCATCCTCGGAAAAATCAACCGACTATGTAAAGCTATTGACGGGACAAGACACTAGTGTGGATGCGCAGTCAACCCAGCATATTGGAAAACAGGATTATGCTACGTCACTCAAACCGAGTACTTGAAACGAGGGGGCCGGCTATCGTCCTGGTCCTCGGGTCGTTGTCTGCTGGTCTCACCCGAGCCACAGTAGTCGTGGCTCCCGGTGAAAGTGTCGAGGTTCAGCCCGAGGCGTGCGCGACGGCCTCAGGTTACAGGGGCCCATTGGGAAATTCGTGGGAAGGGTGTCCGGTCGGCTGCCTGGCCGATTGCGACATTAGCCAGGGGACCGCTGATGCCTCCTTCGACCTGAGTGGCACGCTCGGCTCCAAATACGTGACCTCTACCACCTACGGGCGATTTACTATTTCCGACCGATCCGGCTCTGAGGCCGAAGTCGATGCAACATTAGACTACGATATCACATGGCAAGGCATGTGGACGCTTAGCGGCGTTTTTACGGGCTACAACGACTGCAAGGCGGAAGTCTCCGTGTATCTGTACGACATTACCGACGGCGGTCGGGTGGTCAAAAAGACTGAACCACCTGTACATACCATGACACCTGATCGTTTCGTTGGAATAGACATTATTGACATTGGTGCCGCACTCGATAGCGGCGGAACCGCAAATTCCATGAACGCCAAGCTGAGTCGTGGTCACACTTATCGCACAGCCCTGACCATTCATATTACCGGCAAGGGGGTAGCCAACGCGAATATCGTCCTCGATTACTTCGCAGGAGCCTTGGGAGCTCAATGGACTGCTTTCACGGTCAGCGTCTCACCCGATTTGAGCGAACGGCTCGACGAACTTGAGAAACGAGTAGACTCGCTGGAAGCGGAGGTGGCCGGTCTACGAAACGACCTGGAGATTCACACCCACACCTATCTTACCGGGCGGGGAGAGGGACACAACAACACCGAGGCTAAAACTTCACCGGCCATAATCATGACCGACACAGGTCTCGCCGACAGCCAGCTTGGCTGGCTGCCCGATGACGGTGTTAATAGAAAGCCGCTACCAACGAAATCTCTACTGCTGACCAACTACCCGAATCCTTTCAATCCCACGACGGTCATACGCTTTTCCCTCCCGGAGCCGTCAGCAACTCGGATAGTCGTCTATAATTCGCTGGGCCAGACAGTGGCCACGCTTCTTGACGAGTATCAATCCGCCGGTGAACACGATGTCATGTTCGACCGCACCGATCTCGCGGCCGGGGTCTACTTCTATCGCCTGACCACACCGCACTTTGTAGAGACCAGGAAAATGCTGCTGCTGAAGTAATAAATCGCCTCCCCGCTGCGAATGTCCCTACCGCGATTGAAACCGGGCTTTCAACGAGCCATGAGCCAGGGATCATCGCGAGCTTGGTCCCCGTCACATTTCACCATTGATAATTCCCGGATCGACTCTATCTTCCAATGAATGACACACGAGCACGGTAAGCGCCAAATAGAAAAAGCCATCCTGGTCGGTTTGGCCAGTGACTCGCGCCGCAGATCAGAACAGCTCCAATCGCTTCAGGAGCTGCGCCGCCTGGCCAACACCGCCGGCGCGGCCGTGCTGGCCGAACGGGTGCAGGTGCGCCCGCGGCCCGATCCGGCGTTCTATATCGGGCGCGGCCTGGTAGAAGAACTGCGGGTGCAGCTCAGCGAGTCTGAAGCCAACTGTGTGATATTCGATGACCCCCTCAGCCCGGCGCAGCAGCGCAATCTCGAGGAGACGCTCGACACCAAAGTCATCGATCGCCCGGTGCTGATTCTCGATATTTTCGCAAGCGGCGCCCGCACGGCTGCGGCGCGGATGCAGGTCGAATTGGCCCAGCTCGAATATATGCTACCGCGCCTGACCGGCGCCTGGGTGCATTTCTCGCGCCAGTACGGCGGGATCGGCGCCAAGGGTCCGGGCGAGACCCAGCTAGAAATCGACCGCCGCCAGGTGCGCATCAAGATCGCCCAACTCAAGAAACGTATCGAAAAACTGGGCACCCAGCGCCAGACTCAGCGCAAGGCGAGGAGCGATCTGTTCAAGATAGCCCTGGTCGGTTACACCAACGCCGGCAAATCGACTCTGTTCAACGCGCTCACCAGGGCTGATGTCCAGACCGCCGACAGGCTGTTTACCACGCTCGACTCTACCACCCGTGTCATGTCGGCCGGCTACCCGACCAGAGTGGTTTTCTCGGACACAGTCGGGTTCATTCGCAAACTGCCACACCAGCTTGTCGAATCGTTCAAATCGACCCTCGAAGAAGTTGCCCTGGCCGACCTGATCCTTCTGGTGGCCGACTGCTCCGACCCCAAAATGACCGAGCGGATCGGACAAACTCGCGAGGTCCTGGTTGAGATCGAGGCCGATATGGTGCCGTATCTGACAGTCTACAACAAGCACGACGCCAATCCCGAGTTTGTTGCGCCGGCAAACAACGCCTCCCAGTCTTTTGTAGTCTCCGCCCTCCAGAATCAGGGGCTGGCTGCTCTGAAAGCCGAACTGGTGGCCCGCTCGGGCCGCAATCGATCCGCACCTGGTCCCGTTAAGCATCAATAACTGTCTGCCGATATATGATTAGCGAGCAGCCCTATGGCCAAAAAGATACTCATTGTCGATGACAACCCGAATATGTCGGCCTTGCTTTCCGAGATGCTGGAGGTTTTCGATCAGGAAGCGGTGGTGGCGTCGGACGGCTTCCAGGCGCTCGATGCCCTCAAATCGGGTAACTTCAGCATAGTCATAACCGATATGCGCATGCCCAAAATGACCGGCCTGGAACTCCTTCAGCAGGTCAAGGAAAACCATCCCAAGGTCAAAGTAGTGCTCATTTCCGGCTATTCCGGCTCCGAGATCGAAACCCAGGCCGAGGCGCTCAAAGCGGACGGGTTTCTCGGCAAGCCGCTCATGATGGCCGATATCGAAAAGCTCCTCAAAGAACTTCTGTAGCCAACCGCGTTTTCATTCGTTTTATTGGCAGTCAAGTTTCAGACGAAGTTTGTCTGATTGGTATCGTGGGGCAAGAGCCCTGCGCCGGCTCGCCGTGGCGAGCTTCTGTCATCGACAGACGAAAGACGAATCTTATCCGATGAAAAGCATACTAAAACGCTCGCGGCTGTTCGCTCAATTGGATGACCGGGCTCTTGACAATATCGCGTCGGCGGCAACACTCAGGCAGGTCACACCCGGCGAGATGATCTTTCAGGAAGGGGAGCCGGCGCATTCGTTCTTCGTGGTCGGCCGAGGACGCGTGAAGGTGTTCAAGCTTTCGCCGGAGGGCAAAGAGCAGGTGCTGATGATCGCCGGGGCGGGCGACAGTTTCGCCGAGGCGGCGCTGTTCGCCGGGCGGCTTTTTCCGGCGTCGGCCCAGGCACTTGAAGAATGCGAACTGCTGGCGATAAGCCGGGCTCGATTTGTGCGACTCCTCGGCGAGAATCCTGATCTGGCCGTCAATCTGATCGGCCGCCTTTCGGAGTTGCTCCGCCTGATGACCCGGCTGATCGAGGGATTGTCGCTTTCGGATGTTACCACCCGCCTGGCGCGATTTCTGTGTGCGTACCGGGTCGAATCAACGGGCCGGATGCCGTCGGAAATCATGCTCTCGGTGAAGAAGACGATTTTAGCTGCCCAACTGGGGACGATCCCGGAGACGTTGTCGCGCTCGTTCGCGAAGCTGGTGCGGGAGGGGATGATACAGGTGCACGGCCCGACCATCACGATTCTCGATCCCGACCGTTTGCAAAGGCTGGCCGATTCCGGGAAGTAATAGTTGAATCGTCATCGGGTGACGAGCCGTGGACGCCGCCTATGGATACTCCGCCTGAAGCGGCACATCACGGCATTAATAGCCGTGAGTTCCAGACCCGGTGCCTTGTGGGCGGCAAGCGGTGGCAAGTGTGCGGGACTCCTGCCCAGCGAGAGATAGTTGTCTGACGCATCGTCCCATACGTGGCGTCGCATCCCAATCCCACCCGCCGAAGGCGGGGTGGGCCACCAAGCCGCGGCCGCCATTCTTTTTGTTGTGCACGACAGTCGCCAATCGTATTACAAAACTCCATGACCAGCCGAAGCCTGCTGAACTGGATCGAACTCTCACGCGCCGCGCTCGATCATAATGTCCGCAGTCTGGTCCGTCTCGCCGGGAAGCGGATGATCGCCGTCTCAGTGAAGGCCAACGCCTACGGCCACGGCCTGCCGGAGATCATCAGCTATCTGAACGACCATCCGGAAGTTGGTTATGTCACCGTGCACTCCTGGGAAGAAGCCGCCCTGTGCCGCGACTCCGGCTGGGACCGCCGCATCATGCTTCTGGGACCGGTGCCTCTGCACAATCTCGAGGCTGTGTTCGAGTTCGATCTCGAACCGGTGGTATTCACGCGGGAAGCGCTCTCAGGTTTGGGGAAACTGGCAGATAAGTGGAAAACGCCGCTACGAACACACCTGAAGCTCGAGACCGGCACCAACCGCCAGGGAATCACCGAAAAAGAGCTCGGCTCGTTCGCCGCGATCTATAGGAAGCATGAGTATCTCCGAAAGCCGTACGGCGCCGGAATGCATTTCGCCAATATCGAGGACACAACTAACCACGAATACGCCCAGCACCAGCTGGACCGGTTCAACCGGATGGTCGCCCGCATGAAGGCTCTGGGGATCGGCCCGAGTGTCCGGCATACGGCGTCGTCGGCCGCCCTGATCCTGTTCGAGAAGACGAGATTCGAGCTGGTGCGCCCGGGGATCGCTTTCTACGGTCATTGGCCGTCGAAAGAGACATACCTCAGCTACCGTCTCGCCGGCGGCCACAACGACCTGCTCCGGCCAGTCTTAAGCTGGCACACCCGGGTAACCCAACTGAAAGATGTACCGGCCGACTCGTTTATCGGGTACGGCTGCACCTATCGCACCACCAGCCGGACCCGCCTGGCGGTCCTGCCGGCCGGATATGCCGACGGGTACGATCGCTCTCTATCCAACCTGGCGTATGTGCTTATACGGGGCCGGCGCGCGCCGGTCCGCGGTCGAATCTGCATGAACCTGACCATGGTCGATGTCACCGATATCGCCGGGGTGCGCCTGGAAGACCCGGTTATCTTGCTGGGCAGCCAAAAGAAGGACGTAATCAGCGCGGAACAGATGGCCGGCTGGGCGGCCTCGATAAACTATGAAATCCTGGCTCGGATTTCGCCTTATTCGCCGCGGCTGCTAACGCCTAAGTAGCTGCTGTGGATTATTGTACGACGACCTGTCGAAATGTGGGCGCACGCCGCAAAAGGCGCCGAAAATTAGTCGACAATAGCAAAAAAAGTTTGTTACAATAATCACTTGACACTCCCGGGTCGGTCCATATTATTCTTTTGTGAACCTTTTCACATGAACGCCGTTTGTACATTGGTTCACTACGACGAGTTGGAAACAGACTTAACGTGACTGGGAAAACAAGAAAGCGCATCTCGGAATCGACCATCAGGCGCCTTTCTCTCTATCTGCGGGCGCTGCTGGTGCTGGAAAAAGAGGGGATCACAACAGTCTCCTCCAAGGAACTGGCCATCCGGGAAAAACTGACCCCGGCCCAGGTGCGCAAGGACCTGTCGTTTTTCGGATCGTTCGGAACCCGAGGCCTGGGATACCCGGTCACCGAGTTGCGCGCGCAGATTTCCTCGATTCTGGGAATAGATCGTAACTGGAGAGTGGCCCTGTTCGGGGTGGGGAATATCGGCTCGGCCCTGGTCAGCTACAAAGAATTTGCCCGCCAGGGGTTTCAGATTGTGAAGCTGTTCGACAACGATCAGCGCAAGATCGGCTCCAATCACAAGGGGATAATCATCTCCGATGTCCGCAACATGGCGCCGGAGGTACGCGAGGCGGGGATCGAGATGGCGGTGGTAGCGGTGCCGGCGACAGTCGCCCAGTATATCGTGGATGATATTGTCGCCGCCGGCATCAAGGCGATTCTGAATTTCGCGCCGATCAATCTTCGGGTGCCCGAAGATGTCTATTTGCGCAACGAGAACATGTCGATGGAGCTCGAGTACCTCTCGTTCGCGCTGGTCAACCGCCACGCCGAGAAACGCCCCAGGGCGTAGGGCTCGTAACTCGACGAGCGGCGGTCAACTCTTCTCAGCACGGACTTTCCTTCTGACAGCAGAGCCGTTGTCTGTCGATATCGTCCAATCAGGTATCGGTGCCTGACCATAAATCCGACGGGATCGACCCCACTTAATCCATTCATTCCCAGCAGGTTACAGGTTGGGCACAGGTTTTGTCTTTCGGTCTCCCGGTGGAACAGGCCGGAAATCGGGAGTTACGATGAGACAACCGATACTTACACTTTTGATTGCCGCCTTAGCGCTGGTTGGAACCGCGCAGGGAGAAGATAACCCCTCCAATGATGAGCGAGCGGTCTCCGGGCCGTGGGAGGAATACTCGCTTGAGGCTGCGTTGACCGAGCTCGAAATTGACTACGGTCTCTGGCTCGAGATGGAACTGGCCGGGGTCCACCCGGAAGTGGAACGGCTGGAGAAGGCGATGCTGAGTCTCTTGAGCTACGATATCTATGTCGCCCAGGAACGGGTGCGCGAATTAGCCGAAATCGAGGCCGAGACCGGGGATCCGCACCCGGGAAAGCCGGAGGCGGCGGAAGATCAGTTGGAGCTGGAGACGGAGTTTTACGCTGCTCTTGAGGGGCTGAATGTGAGGGAGACGCTTTATCGATCGCTGAGACGGACCAAGGCGTTCAGCAACAAATATCGTTTGCTCGGCGATTACATCAACCTCCTTCGGCGGGAACTGGAGCTTCCCCGACTAAAACTGGCTAATGAGAAAGTGACTCACGGCCGAGCCGGCGCGCCCGGCTCGCAGGCGCCGCCTGACAGGTAGAATCGCGCTGCCCGACAAATAGCCTTTGAGCCACGTTTCGCTGTTGGCTTGACTCCCTCCTTGAAAGCGCCGCTGCCGTCCTTCGGCAGCGGCGTTGGTATTTGGGGGTCCTGTAGGGCCGGACCGTCTTCGATCCCGCCAAACGTTGACATCCGTGAGCGAAGCACAGTAGGTCAGGAGCCCTGTGCTCCTGACATCATCTCTCCGGTGAAACCGCAAGATGTCTGGAGGACGGGTCTCCTGACCTACTATGCTGTAGGAAAAACCTTCCGGCGGCTTGGAGTTTTCAGCATATAGTGACCCTTGAGGATTTAGTAGGCATTTGAAGATACAGGTGATAACTATCATGAGTATCTGGAGGACCAATGAAGAGATTTATTGCGGTTACCGCGGTGCTACTTTTGCTGGCGCCAATGGTTTACTCGCAAGGTGGCTGGGATGTGGACAAGGGCGACCCGCCGCCAATGGGCAGTGAAAGACAGCCGAACGCCAAGCCACAGAAAATCGAGCAGTTTGCATTCCTGTTCTATGAGGTGAGCTCATGTCAAGAGTTGTGTAAATTGGTTTCTCAAGCAGCGTGCTTTTCGATCTGATTGTTCTTCGTTTTCCTGACTTCGATGCCGTCCTCGAACGTCACTCCCGCCAGCACCTTCGTCACCAGG
>JBFMGC010000079.1 GCA_040752815.1 Candidatus Zixiibacteriota bacterium | reverse complement strand
CCAGGAAGGGGAGACTGCGATAACACCCGAACGTCACAAACCGGGCGGTACCTTCGTTGTCGTAATGGCGGAGTCGTGTCATCGTCGAACTTCCAAATTACCCACAGCAAGCTGTGGGCTACCAGATCGGGCGACCGGATTGACTGAGGATCTTGACAGCATCGCCCGTGAGGGAGCGCAGCGAATGTTGCTCTCGGTTCTGGAGGCGGAAGTGACGGAGTTTCTGGGGCGGCAACGATATGAGCGAACGGTCACGCGGTCAGGGTACCGCAACGGATATGGCAAAGGGCGTCGGGTGACGCTGGGGACGGGGACAGTCAGGGTGCGAGCGCCCCGGGTCCGCGACAGTGAAGAGCCGTTTGCCTCGCAGGTGTTGCCGGCCTGGCAGCGTCGCTCGCAGGCGGTCAAGGAGTTGATCCCGGAGTTGTACGTGCAGGGACTGGCGACGGGTGATTTCGAGCTGGCCTTGCGAGGTTTGCTGGGAGAGACAGCCATCTGGTAGCCCACAGCTTGCTGTGGGTCCTCACATTCTCTGAAACAAACCTCATAACTCCGCTCGTTCCTCCGCTAGCGGCTTGCGCGCCTTAATCGCAAGCATCAGCGGGTACTTGGTCGGGCCGCCGGGCGGGTACCAATAGTGATCCGGGCGCACATACCAATCCTCAGCGACTTTGTAATACCCGAAATTGTACTCCTCGAGGCGTTCGATAATCAATCCGGCGCCGACCAGCGCGTTCACAATCGCAGACACCGGGTGCTGCCACTCGATATGCTCGCCGTCGATACGCGTCTCAGTCGCGCAGTAATCGCGCGGGTTCACGGTACGCAGCGGCTCGCGCGCGAAATAGTCGGGGGACTCATCGGGAAACAGAAACAGCGGATTGATCGGATGTTCATCGATAATGAAGAACGTCCCGCCCAGTTTGAGATAGTGCGCGACTACCTTCGCCCAGCGGTTGATATCGAAAATCCAGATGTGCGTACCGTAGGACTGAAACACGATATCGAACTTCTGATCGATCACTCCTATCAGATCGAGTATATCGCAGCGCACAAACGTAGCTTCGGGGGCGCATTTGGTCTTTAGTTCGTTGGCGACTTCGACAGAGCGATCCGAAATATCCACTCCGGTAACAATCGCACCCAGGCGCGCCCATGACAGCGTGTCCAGCCCGAACTGGCACATCAAGTGCAGGAGCGTCTTGCCGCGCACATCGCCGAGGGCATCGAGTTCAATCTGCTTCAGGGACGAACCGCCATTGATTACCTCCCGCGTGCGGTATTCCGGGTGGTTCACGTGGAGGTCGACCATCTGATTCCAGGCGGCGCGGTTCTTTTCGTGGTCGCGGTTTGTCATTACTTGGGCGCTCGCCACATAAGTATCAGGCCGATCAAAAAGAACAGCGCGTTGACACTCCAGGCTGCGTACTCGGGGGCGATCTTGCCGTTCCAGCCGGCCGATTGCATCATCCTGTAAAGCACGAAGTAAATCAGCGAAATCCCCGCCCCCGCTGCAATAGAGACCGCAATGCCGGCGCGGCGAGGATTCGATGCAAACGGCACGCAGATGAGCACGACTATGAACGACGCCACCGGGAACGAGTATTTCATCTGCAGGTCGACCAGCTCACGCGTGTACGGCCCGCCGGTCCGTTTCATCAGATCGATATACCGCCGGAGTTCATCGATCCCCATGTCCTCAGGTTTGCCCAATCGCTTGGCGAGGTCTTCGGGGGTGTCATCGATATCACCGACAATCAGCGTATCGAACTTGACGAATCTGGGTTCCGCGCTGTCCGAGAAAGTCCGCCGGTTGCCGTCGATCGCCTGCCATAGAAAGTCCATGTAGATAATACGGTCGGCGGTGATGATCTCGGTAGCCCGGTTGCGCTCCGAGCGATACAGCTTGAAGCTCTCCCCCATGCGGCGGTCGGTATCGAATTGGGCCATAGTATAGAAACTGCCGGGGTTGATCTGGCGATAGATATCCCGCACATGGGTTTGCGTGATACGCGAATGGCCCTCGATAGTGAAACTCTTTATCTCGAGTTTCCTCTTATTCGTGGTGGGGAAGATATACTCGTTGTAGTAGAAATGCCCCGCCGCGATGAGCAACGTAATCAGGACAAACGGCGCGGTGATGCGATAGAGCGAAAGTCCGCTCCCTTTCATAGCGAGAATCTCGTGCCGCCGCGCCAGCAGTGATATGGAGAACAGCACGCTGAGCAGGACAAACATCGGCACGAACGACTTGACCACCCAGCCGCCGAAGTAAACATAGTATTCGAGAATCTGCAGCAGGGCGACATTGTTATCGATAAAATCAGGCAGCTCCTCGATCATGTTGATGACGATAATCGTCAGCCCGATTGCCACCGTGACGGCCAGGAATGACAAAAAGAAATACGTGAGGAGGTAAGTATCGAGACGCTTTAGCAACACTGCGTCTAATCCCTTCGCCGGAACCAGCCGAAAACCGGCTTTTCAGTAACCACGATATAGTTGAGATACAGGCCGAGTGCGCCTATCAGGATATTAGCGCTCCACATCGCCAGGAACGGCGAGACCAGCCCCCGGTCGGCCATGTCTTCGCCGCCGATCAGGAACGCCCAGTAGATCATGAACAGGGCAATGGCGATAGCAATCGCCATCCCCATGCCGCCGCGACGCGTCATGATCCCGAGCGGCGCGCCGATCAATACGAACGCCAGCGAGGCCGCCGGTATCGAGTATTTCTTTTGAATCTCGATATTGTACTTGTCCATGATCCGTTTCTGGGCCTCGATCTGCTGGCGGTTGCGCTCGACATGCCGCACCAGCACCGACGCGTCGCTCTGTACCAAAGACAACGCCCGGCGGTCATCGACCGTGTCCTTCAGATTGAATGCGAACGAATCCGAAAACAAGTAGGTATACTTGGACTGAAAGTACTCGTTGATTCTCGCTCTGAGCGGCTTGGTGGCGCTGCCGGCCTCGGCGACATGGGTCGACATCTGCTCTATGCCCATCTCCCGGTCGGTACGGTAATCGGAATCGGTGCGCACCAACTCGGAGCCCGTGCCGGAGACGTTGATAATCTGATTTTCGAAATCGAGCTTGCGGTAGTTGTCCGGATCGGTCAGGTCGAGCGTATGCAGTTCGCCGTGGTTCAGCGAGAACCGCATGTTCCGGCCGCCATCGGTCATCTCCAGATACCCGTTCTTGGCGACAATCAGCCGCGGATGATTGGGATCCTTGGTCTCGGATATGCGGACGCCTTCCACGTACGACGTGGCGTGATCAATCCGGTCGATCAGCACCAGATAGCCGGGAATGTCGGTTATGAAGATGCCGGATTGGAACACAAGCGTGGGCCGCATCGCCTGGATGTCCCCCATCAGCGTGCGGGCTTGCTTGTTTAGGTCGGGCAGAACCTTGTCGTGAAACTCAATCATCCCCCAGGTCAGAAACGACGCCGCTACCATGAGCGGAACCAGGATGTGCAGGAGGTTGATACCCGACGATTTCATGGCGATGATCTCGAAATCCGAGCCGAGCCGCCCGAAAGCCATGAGCGTGGCTACCAACACCGACATCGGTATCGAAAGCGCCAGCATCCAGGCCAGGTTCAGCCAGACCAGCTCGAGGACCACGGTCAGGTCGAGGTCTTTGTCGATTACCCGGTCGATGATTTTGGGGACAAAATCGATCACCAACAAAAATGTGATCGTGAAGAAGGCAAAGAAGAACGGCGCGATGTGTTCCCTAATGATGTAGCGGGTCAGGATTTTCATAACGCTCGGCCAATTTACATCTTATACTCAGGCGGGCCAACTCTTTATTCATCGGTAGATTTTGCGCTGGCCTTGTCGAACTGGCGGCATTAATTTGCCCCTATGCTGGCAAAGAAGATCGTCGACTTCGTCAAGGACGACCAGATCGAGGGGTACTTCTCGATCCGGAAGAAAGAGGTGCGCGAATACACCCGCGGGCGCTTTGTTTCGCTCGAGCTGGGCGACTCGTCCGGCCGGGTCGCCGCGGTCATGTGGGAGCCGGACCATTTTGCGCTCGAGGAACTGTCCGAGGCGATGGTGGTCAAAGCACGGGGGGTGGTCGGCGAATACCGCGACAAGCCCCAACTCGTAATCAACCGTCTCCGCCCGGCCGCCGACAACGAATACACGCTGGCCGATATCATGCCCCATTCGCACCAGCCGGAAGACGTTCGCAAGGCACGGCTGTTCGCGCTCCGGGATAAAATCGAATCCGTACCGATTCGCAGTCTCGTTGATCAGTTTTTCGACGATCCCGAATGGCTGCAGGGCTTTCTCACCGCGCCCGCCGGAAAGCTCTGGCACCATGCCACGATCGGCGGCCTCTCCGAGCATACCGCCAATGTCACGGAACTCGCCCTTCGCGTGGCCGAAGGGTATGATTTTCTCAACCGCAACCACCTCATCTTCGGCGGTCTGTTCCATGACGTGGGCAAAATGGCCAGCTATCATACCCGGACAGTGATCGACTACACCGATGAGGGTCGCCTGATCGATCACATTTGTATCGCCGACAACTGGATTTGTGAGCGCGCCCGCCGGGTGGAGAACTTCCCGGAGAGATCGCTGATCATGCTCCGGCACCTGATATTGTCCCATCACGGAGAGCGCGAATTCGGCGCGCCGGTGGTGCCGCAGACTCCCGAAGCGTTCATACTTTACTATTGTGATGAAATCGACAGCAAAATGGGCGCGATCGAGAGGATCCGAGGCCGTCTGGACGGCCGTGGCTGGTCCGAGTTCATAAACGTATTGAACAGGTTTCTGTACTTTGGAGAAGGTTATGAGCAATAGTAGGTTCGCCGCATGCTTAGTCTGTTTACTGGGTGCGTCCATAGTATGGCTGGCAATTGGGTGCCAAAAGGAAACGCCCGCCCCGGCTACACAGACCCAAACCACCCCGCCGGTAGTGGCGACTGTCGACAGCGTCCGGTCCGCCGACAGCGTCATGATCTACTTTGATTCCCGTGGCCAGGGTGAGCAAACGCTGGTGTTCGTACACTGCTGGAGCTGCGACCGCACCTACTGGCGTAATCAGGTCGACGAGTTCGCCCGGGATTATCGCGTGGTGTCAATCGACCTGGGCGGCCATGGGCAGTCAGGGCTCGAACGCAAGCGATGGAATATGGCCAGCTACGGGGTCGATGTCGCCGCAGTGGTTGAGAAGCTGAACCTGCAAAACATGATTCTGATCGGCCACTCCATGGGCGGGCCGGTGGTAATCGAGGCGGCCCGGTTGCTGCCGGGACGGGTGGCGGCGCTTGTCGGCGTGGACAACTTTCAGGACTTTTCCACAACATACACCGATGAGCAGGCCCAGGGGTTTGTTAACCGCCTGCGTCAACCTTTCAAAAAGAACGTATATCAGTTCGTACAGTCCATGTTTCCGCAGTCGGTGGATACGTCGCTGGCCAACAGAATTGCCAATGACATGGCTTCCGCGCCCGATGATGTCGCCTTGAGTTCGCTGTTTGAGACGGTCCGCTACAATTACCGGAGCGCGCTGGCCGACGTACGCTTGCCGATCCGCACTATCAGCAGCGACAAATATCCGACCTATGCCGATGCCAACGGCCTGATAGCAGCGTCGTTTGCCGTCCGGATCATGTCCGGGTCGGGGCATTTCCCGCATCTGGAGGACCCGGCTACGTTTAACCGCCTCCTGCGCGAGACGATCGCCGAGTTCTGGCCGCGCCCGGCTGAGCGTTGAACGACCGTAGGCGTAGCATTCGGCCCAGCGTGATTTCAGTTTCGTCTTGTTTCCGGGGTGGAATACGTTAGATTAGCCCCCGATTCCGGCGGCCGGCGGTCGCCGATCCAGACGATTGCGGAGAGGTGGCCGAGCGGTCGAAGGCGCACGCCTGGAAAGTGTGTACAGGTGATCCCTGTCCAGGGTTCGAATCCCTGCCTCTCCGCCAGAATCACTTTCTAACAAATCCCCTACTGTCTCCCAATAAGTTATTGACATTTTGTTCTCCGCCGCGTTAGATTTCTAAAGGATTTCTAACGGATTTGTATGGCTAGTATTCAGCTCAAGAAGGGGAAGAACGGCAGGCGCACCTATTTTGTGGTGGTCTCTTTTCAAGGAAAGCACAAATGGGTTAGAGCTGGCTCCCTCGCTGATGCCAAACGCTTGAAAAAGGAAATCGAGGGCCTTGCTGAGAACGAGCGATTTGAAAAGCTCGGGCTGTCTGTCAGAGATAAACGAATCGATGACTTCTTTTCAGGCTACATCGAGCATGTCAGACTCAGGACCTCACCCAACACAGTTAAGAGATACCGGGCAGCCATCAACGCCTTCCTTGCCTTCTTACGCCTGTTCCACTCCAGTGTCAGGTATCTCTCGCAGCTCAAGCAAGAGCACATTGAAGCCTATCAGCGACGACGTTTGGAATCAGTTGAGTTGAAGATTGAGGCAGATGGAGTCAAGAATGGCAATCACAAAAACAAGAGACTTCCAAAGCCTCAGACAGTCAACTATGAGATAGGAATTCTTAGGTCAGCCTTTCTTTGGGCGCAGGATCACAATTGGATTGCAGCTATACCGACGAGAAAAGTGAAGAGGCTAAAAGCTGGTCCCAAGCGTCAGATTAGAATTCTCTCTCAAGAGGAGTGTTCGCTGTTGTTGGTTACAGCGAGGCAAATGGCTCTTAGCGACCCCAAGATTGCGGTCTACGCTCGGGCGTTCCAGTTTCTTTTGAATTCGGGTTTGAGGTCAGGTGAGTTGTGTAATCTGACCTGGGATGATGTTGATCTGGAATCAGCGTTAATTCAGATCAGGTCAAAACCTGGCTGGACACCTAAGACCAGCGAGCGGTCGTTTTATCTCAATCAGACGTGTTTGGGTATTTTGAAATCGATTGGGAAACGAGAAGGTTATGTTCTCGTCGACGAGGCCGCAAAGCATCTGGAAAAGGACGAGCTGCGAAAAGTTTTGATTACCGTCGCCGAGGCGGCTGGACTTGATGGTCTGACCAGAGTCCACGATCTGCGGCACACATTTGCCAGCCTGATGCAAATGAACGGCGTTGAACCAGGAACAGTAGCTACCATTTTGGGGCATAAGGACTTGGGAACAACAAGGATTTATACGCATCAGACGCAGGAACATCTGAAGAAGAGTATTGAAAAGGTGGGGGTGGGGTGAGGTGGGCACTGTACCCTAGACTCGTCAGCACATTCTTGTTTGACAGCGGCCTCCAGAGCTCATGTCAAGAGTTGTGTAAATTGGTTTCTCAAGCAGCGTGCTTTTCGGTCTGATTGTTTCTGCTTCTGACCTCAATTCCGTCCTCGAACGTCACTCCCGCCAGCACTTTCGTCACCAGGTGCGGCGCGTTGATCCGGCGCCGGCGCTTCTGTGCTCTTACGATCAACTGGAAGACCAAGTACAGCGCCGAGCGCGGTGACTTGATTCGTCGGGCGGCGTTGGTGCGCAGCTTGACGGTGGCGAAGATCGACTCGATCGGATTGGTCGTTTTCAGCGATACCCAGTGCTCCTTCGGATACCGAAAGTACGTCAGCAATGCCTCCTGGTTCTTCAACAGACACTCGACGGCACGAGGATAGGTGCGGTCGTACGTTTCGGCGAACTGTGCCATCAGGGTCTCGGCCTGTTGTTTGGTGTCGGCCGTGTATAGCCGTTGCAACAAACGAGTGACCTCGTCATGCAGCCGTTTCGGGAAACAGGCCAGAACGTTGCGCATCTTGTGACACCAGCAGCGTTGATGGTCCGCTTGCGGATACACCTGGTCAATCGCGCCCCACAATCCCAGCGCGCCGTCGCCACAGAACAGTTTCGGATCAGTCAGACCACGACCTTTCAAGTCCCGTAAGACCTCGGCCCAACTCTCGGTCGATTCCC
>JBFMGC010000078.1 GCA_040752815.1 Candidatus Zixiibacteriota bacterium | reverse complement strand
CGATGATCGAGACTACCCGACCAGACGCCGGCGCATCTATCGCTATCTGACCTGGCGGAATAGAAAACACGCCCGCCCCAATGCCCCACTAAAACTATTTAGGAGATATTAGTTGGAATGGCACTAGATAACGACACGTACATCAATGCCAATAACATACTAATGTTTGTCACCAATCACGGCAATTTTGGGCGGGATCTGGCAGGTGTGTTTGGGCATGACTATGGAACGTACTACCCTTATACCGGCCTTGCTGATATCATAAGCGGCGTGCGGACGTCATCGGTTCTGTACGCGGGCGGCCTTTGGCTGGGCGGGGTCGATCAGGCTACCGGAGACACTCTGGTCGTGGTTTCCGAGTATAGCAGCGAGTATGTGCCGGGGCCTATGCTGAATGGCACGTTTCAAACCGACCGTCCTGAGTTCCGAGTTTACAAGCTTCACAGCGACAGTCTTGCCGGGAATCCCAATCAGGACTATCTCAACTGGCCGGTAGACCAGGGTGCGCCTGCTGACGCGCTCGGGCACCCCATCATGCTCGGCGAGCAGATGACATGGACTGTTTATAACGATGCGGACATATACACGCATGACAACAACGCCGGCTCAACTTCACCTCTGGGCATAGAAGTTCAGCAAACCATCTGGGCATGGGACCAGGCTGGTGACATAGTCATCCCGTTTGGCGGGCAGTACGCTGTCAGCGGGCCGCCCAACTCCGGACTTCTGGTGTCTGCTTCCTGTGCCAATCCTAACCTGGTAACCGGCCACGATTATGCGGTGATAACGGATTCGACTGTTGCCTATGGATTCCACTGGAACCTTATCGACATGACCACCGCCGCCACAATTCTCGCCTACCAAACGGACTTCAGCGGTGCAGAAATCGTGGTTGATGGGATCAGCCTTCGCGTAAGAGGATCATCGGCGTTCGCCGGTTTCGAGGTTGTGGCCAACGGCAACGGACCGGTGAATCCGCCCGAGGCCGCCGCCGCACGCTGGCACGGCTTCCCCTGCCCGACTGACATCGATCCAGATGGATACCCAACCGAGGGCCAGCAGGTGGGTCCCGCCGAATGGCTGATCCACACCGGCGACAACGGCGGCACCAGCGGCGGAGGCACGCGCGCTTCCTACGATGCGTTCCTCCTGAGAACCTTCCGAGAAGATCCCGGGCGGATAGCGCGTCTCGGAGCGTACGACTACGAGATGCGCTTCACAGGATCCATTTCCAACCCCGGTGTAGGCGGCAGCTATGTCTGGGACGCCTTCAACACCGGCAACGCGTACTGGGTGCCATTCGAACTCTGGCGCATAGGCATCGACACACCCGACGATCCGTCTGATGATCTGCGCCTGATTCCGTGGATACTTGCCGACATCACGGGCACGTCCGGCGACAACTTTGTATTTGATCTCTCTCAGTACGGCTCGGCGTACGACGGGTCATGCCACGACGGTTGCGAGCACTCCGTATCCGGCTGGGACAACGATCCTTACACAGACTGGGTGTACTGGAGGCTACCCGCCGACCAGACCCCCGGCCAGGCGGGCTACAACGTCTTTGAAGCCGCGATGAAGACTAATCCCGCATACTGGGAGGGTACAGAAGAACCGATCATGGACCGGATGGTGCTGGTCAATTGGAACGGCGGGGTCACACCGCCCTTCAACCAGGAGCTGCCGGAGCAAGGCACGGTGTTCCGGCTTCGGACAGTCGATCAAAAGCGCGGGCTGACGTTTACTTTTACGGCGGTTCCTCCTGAGTACACTACCACCGGGCCTCTCGGTACCTGCGAGTTCTTGAGATTCAAGCTGATTAACAAAGGCGGCCGTACTCTTCGTGATTTCTACATCAGTCTCTGGCTGGACCCTGATCTGGGCGTTGCCGGCGATGACTTGGTCGGATGTGACGTGGCCGAGAACACTTTCTACTGCTATAACGCAAACTTCGGTGACGCGGCATTCGGTGGCCCGCCGCCCGCGATCGGGTTCAGGGTAATTGAAGGGCCGATTGTGTACAGTCCGGGCGATGTCGCCTATGTCGACGGGCAACCGCTCCAGGACTATCGCAACCTCGGCCTGTATTCATTCAACAAGTACATCAACGGCACCGACCCTGACTTCTATGACGAGTCGTACTGTTACATGCTGGGTTTGGACGGCAAGAACAACTGTCTTCCCCAAACCGACCCGACTACCGGCCTGGCCACACGCTTCGTCTGCTCGGGCGATCCAGTCACCGGAACTGGCTGGGTGGATGCGCTGCCGAGCGACCGCCGTATGATGGCAACGTTCGGGCCGATCACGTTCCGGCCGGGCGAAACACAGCAAGTGGTTATCAAAATGGCCGTGGGCCAGGGCAGCGACAGGTTGAATTCGATCACTTCGATGCGCGAGATACTCGACGATCCTCATGATCCGTTCGCCTGTTGTTCGGGACGTGTAGGTGACGCCAACGGAGTGGGTGGCGACGAACCGACCATTGGCGATATCAGCCTGATGATCGACGCGCGGTTTATCGAATACAACTGCAATCTCATCCACTGTCTTGGCGAGGCCGATGTCAACCAGTCGGGCGGCGACCACCCGACATGTGACGACATCACGATAGCCAACGTAACCTATCTGATCGACTATCTGTTTATCACCGGAGTGAGTCTCGGCCTTCCCGGCTGCCGGTAGCGCGCCGCGCGATTGCTCAGTACGTGTGCGGCAGAGCCTGCCCCGGACTTGATCCGGGGTCCTTGTCCCGGCCCGATGAAAGAGGCGCGGGACTGAGACCTGACGCGACAGGTCGCACTTGTGGGACAGCCTATTCTCGTCCGTCCAACGTATCGAAGATGGATTTGGAAGGGACAGACCACGAGGTCTGCCGCCCACGATTAGGAGATATTAGTTGGGATGGCCCGGCCGAGACGGCCTAACTTCGTGAGGCGATCTTCTCGAAATCGCGCTTGAAGTCGTCGTAGCTGCGCGCGCCGATCTGCCGCGCCACTTCCCGTCCGCGAGCATCGTAGAAAATCGTGGTCGGCACCGAGTTGCCCAGGCCAAACGCGCCCGCTGCCTGATCGTTGGACATGAGCATCACCCACTCCATCCCCGCCTGCTGTGCAAACTGGCGTACCTCGCGGGGCCCGGCGGTTCGTTCGATGGCGAGACTGATTATCTCGATTCCGCGATTGCGATACTCCTTGTAGAGCTGAACCAGACCCGGGATTTCCCGTCGGCAGGGCGGGCACCAGGTCCCCCAGAAATTGACCACCACAGCTTTTTTCCCCAGCCATTCGGACATATCACGAGTGTTGCCGTCAACGTCGACCGCTCGCACTCCTGAAAACGACGTAGCAGCAACATCGCCTTGACCCGACGAAACCTCCGCCCCGTACGGATTTTTCGACGGGTTGTTACTCGGGCGTGATGTCGATTCGCTGCTGGAGCAGGATATGAAGGCCGAGCCGGCCAGCACCACGAGCATTGACAAGATCATTCGTACCATTGGAGTCATTCCCTCCGGCGAAAGCCGCCGGTAATGTGAAGGTTATTTCTGGGCCTTGGGCTTCCCGGTTTCGTCGAGAGTAGTATCGTACCGATAAAACTTCACCACGTCGAAGTAGTGAAGCAAAGTACTGGCATCAACATAACCACGCACCGGTCCGACCCGAACCCCCTTGGGCGAAACAAACCAGAGAGTCGGAAACGCCGTGGCGCCGAATTCTCGAACACGCAGGTCCTCTTCAGCGATTTTGTAGCCGTCGATATCCAGCGTGTCGGGGCTTTTCTCCCAGACTTTCACCGGCACAAAATCTTTGGTCAGGGCATCGACCACACGTTTCTCTGCAAACGTAGTCGCCTCCAGACGTTTGCACCAACCACACCAGGTGGCGGTGAAATCGACAAACATGTGCTTGTTCTCCGCCTTGGCCTTCTTCCAGCCGTCCTCATAGCCGTACCACTCGATGCCGTTCGGGTCAGTCTTGGTTTTCGCCGGTTTTTGCGGCCCAGCACTAACCACCAGCGCGATCGAGACGATTGCTACTGTCAGGATGAGAACCAAACGCACTGTTTTCATGCTTGCCGATCTGCTCTTTCAATGTAGGTCGGGACCCTCATAGTCCCGCCATCTTGTCGGGATGACAAGCATCCCGACCTACTGAACACCTGCTAACTGTCACGGGGTCCGACCGGCCTGAGATACGCCGCCGAATCACCCAGCAGCTCTTTCAACCGGTTTAGCAGTTCAAAATCCATCGTCACAGAATAGCGGCTCGACTTGATGTATACTTCGGAACCATTCTCTCGAGCCGCCAACAACACCGGTACCTGCCCGCGATATTGATCCAACGTCGCCAATGCCCGTTCTATCGTCTTTTCGGCGCAGTCCGAGTTAAGCTTTATAACCAACTGGCAGTTGAACCGTTCCGTCAGCTTTTCCAGCGGGAGGATCTCGTTGCCAATGACCTTGGGCCGCTCACCTTCACGGGTGGATACCCGCCCCGAGACCAGTACCATGCGGTCGGCCGCCAGGACCTGTTTGCTCCTTTCGAAACAGTCGGAGAATATAATAAGTTCGGCCTGCCCGGAGAAGTCCTCCAGGGTGGCAAAGGCCATCATATTGCCCCGTTTGTCCGGGGTGCGGTTGACTCGGGCCAGCACGCCTCCCAAAGTAACCTCACGCCCGTCAACAACTTGATCGAGCCCGGCGCACGATGACGTCGTAAACGACTTAAGTTCGTCGCGGTAGCGGTCCAGCGGGTGACCGGTGATCCAGAAGCCGAGCGCTTCCTTCTCATGGGCGAGTTCTTCCGATGATGTCCAGGCAGCAACCTCGGGCAACTTCGGCTCGACGCGCTGCATCTGAAGCCCGGCCCCGGCGAACAGATCGTGGCTGTTCGACTGGGCCATGACTTTGTGGCCGTACTCGAGCATCGATTCCACCGCGGCCAGCTTCTGGGAGCGATGCCCTTTGAGCGAATCACAGGCACCGGCGGCTATCAGCGATTCCAGTGTGCGACGGTTGAGATGGCGGGGATCGATTGCGCTGGTCAGGTCGGCGAGCGTCTTGAATCGCGTTGTTGCCGCGGCAACCGCGATAGCCTCGGCAGTTGCGCTGCCGACATTTTTCACGGCCAACAGTCCGAACCGAATCTTGCCGCCTACGACCGTGAAATGGCTCTTCGACTCGTTGGCATCGGGTGGCAGGACCTTGATACCCATCCGGCGGCATTCCTCGAGCAGGACCATGATCCGGTCGCTGTTGCTCATTTCGGAAGTCATCAGCGCCGCCATGAACTCTTTCGGATAATATCGCTTGAGCCACGCCGTTTGATAGGCAATCAGCGCATAGCAGGTCGAGTGGGCTTTGTTGAACCCATAGCGGGCAAAAGTCTCGATCTGATTGAATACTTCCTCGGCGACTTTCGGATCGACCCGATGCTTCGCCGCGCCGGCGAGGAATTCTTTCTTCTGCTCGGCCATGAGGTTGGCGTCTTTCTTCCCCATCGCCTTGCGTAGCAGATCGGCGCTGCCGAGCGAATACCCAGCCAGACGGTTCGCGATATGCAGCACCTGCTCCTGAAAAACGATCACCCCGTACGTGCTGCTCAGAATCTCCCTGAGCGCCGGGTGCAGATACTCGACTTTGCTCTCGCCCCGTTTGCACGCGATATAAGTATCGATCATGCCCGAATCGAGCGGGCCGGGCCGATAGAGCGCGTTCATTACCGCTATATCTGTAAACGTCTCCGGCTGAAGGCGGCGGAGGTAGTCGCGCATACCCGATGATTCAAACTGGAATATGCCGACTGTCTGGCCGCTCGCGAAGACCTTGTACACTTCGGGGTCGTCCAGCGGCAGATTGTCGATATCGATCTGCGCATCCGGATAGTTGGCTTTGATCATCGCGACGGCGTCGTCGAGCACGGTCAGCGTGCGCAGCCCGAGAAAGTCCATCTTGAGCAGGCCGATATGCTCCACCATCTTCATATCGTACTGGGTGGTGATTTCGTCTTTGCTCCCCTTGAACAGCGGCACATAGTTGGTGAGCGCCGACGGCGCAATCACCACTCCGGCGGCGTGAGTCGAGCAGTGTCGGGCAAGACCCTCGAGCGTGAGCGCATAGTCGATCAGCTTCTTGACCCGCTGGTCTTTCTCAGTGAGCGCTTTCAGTTCGGGGACCTTTTCGAGCGCCGCCTCAAGAGTCATGCCGGGGGTGCCGGGCACCAGCTTGGCGATCTTGTCCACCTCGCCGTAGGGCATCGAAAGCACCCGGCCGACATCGCGAATCACCCCGCGCGCTGCCATCGTACCGAACGTGATGATTTGGCAGACATTGTCCTTGCCGTATTTGTCGATCACGTACTGGATGATCTGGTCCCGCCCCCGGTCGGCGAAATCGATGTCTATATCCGGCATCGAAATCCGCTCCGGGTTGAGGAACCGCTCAAACAGCAGCTCGAACCGGATCGGATCGACACTGGTAATGCCGAGCAGGTACGACACAATCGAACCGGCCGCCGAGCCGCGCCCCGGCCCGACCGTGATCTTCTGCGAGCGGGCGTAGTCGCAGAAATCCTTGACGATCAGGAAATATCCGGCATAGTTCATTTGCCGGATTACCCCCAGCTCGTAGTCCAGCCGCTGTCTGATCTCGTCGGTGATTTCGCGGTAACGAACCGGCAGCGCCTTCTCGCACACTTGCCGCAAATAGACGTCCGGGTCGTGGTGTTTGTCAGGGAGAGGAAACACCGGCAGCTTGAGCCGCCCCAGCTCGAGTTCGAGATTACACATCTCGGCGATCCGAAGCGTGTTTTCGAGCGCCTCGGGGAAGTCGCCCAGCGCCTGCTGCATCTCGTCGGCGGATTTGAAATAGATCTGGTCGGTGTTGTAGCGCATCCGGTCGGTGTCGGAGACGAACTTGCCGGTCTGGATGCATAAGAGCGCGTCGTGGGCGTTGGCGTCCTGCTGCCGAATGTAGTGGCAGTCGTTGGTGGCGACCAGCGGGATACCGGTCTCGCGGGAGATAGCCGCCAGCTTGGGGACTAGTGTCTGCTCCTTTTCCAAACCGTGATTTTGAATCTCGATAAAGAAATTCCCCGGGCCGAAAATCTCGTTCATCTCGCGCGCCGCCGCGACCGCCGCCTCGGTGTTCCCGTTGAGCAGGTTCCAGTTAATCTCACCCTTGAGGCAGGCCGACGTGGCAATCAGCCCCTCAGAATGCCGCCGAAGCAGCTCTTTGTCCATGCGCGGGCGGTGGTAAAAGCCCTCGAGGAAGGCGTCCGAGGTCAGTTTCATCAGGTTGCGGTAGCCGGTCAGGTCCTTGACCAGCAGCACCATGTGGAAACCGGATTCCGGGTACTTCTCCGACGGTTTCTTGGTGAACCGGCTGCCCGCCGCCACATACGCCTCGCACCCGATAATCGGCTTGACCCCCATACGCAGCGCCTTGATATAGAACTCGATAGCCCCGAACATATTGCCGTGGTCGGTGATCGCCAGGGCGGGCATCTTGAGCTCTTTGGCGAGTTCGAGCACCGCATCCAGCCGACAGGCGCCGTCGAGCAGCGAATACTGACTGTGCGTATGCAGGTGGACGAAATTAGCGTACTTCATCGATTGTAATAACGGGGTATTGGGCCTCGTAGTGCCTCACATTAAGCGGGGAAGGCGGCAGTGTCAATTGAGGTTTTGACGACCCTGCAGAATTTCGTCAATGCTAGTCAAGAAAAATGTATTGACAGCCGTATTTGTTGCCGATAGTTTGTAATTAATCCGTGTAAGCGGAGGTGGATGGCGAAAGCTATCGGGGCCCGAAAGGGCCCTTTTTCGTTTCCGACATGTGAGTCGAAACCAGCCACCGCAACGGCGGGGTCACGACAGCTTCCCACCCTGTGAACAATCAACGCGAACCCACCCCAAAGTCACCCTGAGCTTGTCGAAGGGTGACTACTAATCGAGCGAAAGTCATACTTCGACAGGCTCAGTATGACTTGGAGGTGTCGGGACCGCAAGGGTCCCGACCTACGAGTGGAGACGTCGAAACCGCAGGGGTTTCGACCTACCTGAGCACCATCTCAAACTCAATCTCATCCCGAATCGGGATGCCATAATTGCCGATCATCGCAATCGATGGCTTCAGGGTGCGCGAATGAGCAATCGCATTCACATGCACGGCCCCAATCGTGAAGCCGCGCTTCTGGTAGAAGCGAATGGCATCGAGATTGTCATTGGTCGTGATCAGCCAGACCCGGCGGCAGCCGGAGGCGCGAGCGGTGTCGATCACGCGCTCCATCAGCGCCGTGCCGACACCGGCGAACTGCGTGAAGGCATCGAGTGTGACCACCTCGCACTGGTCGCCGATGATCTCATAGGTCACGAGCCCGAGTTTGAGATTCTCCGGAGCCTCACCTGTTTTTTCCGTGGCCCCACCTGTCTTTTCCGTGGCCGGCAGACCTCCTGGTCTGCCGCTGGTCTGCTCAGACGCTCTTTCTTGTGGCCGGCAGACGTCCTCGTCTGCCGCACTGGTGCCCCGCGTACCCCCAGGGGTAGACCGGGATGTCTGCCGCCCACTGTCCGCGACGTCTGCCGCCCGCGATGATTCCGCAATGAACCCCGGCAGCTCGGCAGCATAGATCTTCCTCCCGCGCGAGACGATAAAATCAGCTCCCCACCCTCGGATGACGTTGAGCGCCCACGCGCGATCGCTATCGCCAATCGGTCTAACGGTGAAGTTCATCATCTTGTGGCCGTCGGACTTCCCGAGGCGGTTTCCGTGCGCGGCAGACCTTCTGAGGCTGCCCGTTCCTGGCCTTTCGCAAGAGGGGCAGACGAGGACCCCGGATCAAGTCCGGGGCAGGCTCTGCCGCCCACGATAGACGAGGTTTCCGTGCGCGGCAGACCTCCTGGTCTGCCCGTTCCCGCGCCGTCGTGTTGGACTGACCTACGCCTGGTCATGGTCCAGCCAGGTCAGCTTGGCCATCTTGGCCTTGATCGCGACTGTCGCCGTGTCCACCATCTCCTCGACATCCATC
>JBFMGC010000077.1 GCA_040752815.1 Candidatus Zixiibacteriota bacterium | reverse complement strand
GGGATCCGGCCGTTATCATTCGGCGGGGGTTGGCGTTAAGGAAATCCCTGACTTTCATCCCATACTCTCCATCTGCTGCGCTCCGGGCTGCCGTTCAGAGTCGAATTGTTTCTTGGAGTCGGCCGCCCGAACGGCTATCTTTCCGTATAGGCAAAACGCCCGTGAGCCTGTAACGCACATTATGGACCTGATAAGTTTATGTCAAGTCTAAAGCGCCCACCGGTGTGGCTTGGGCTTGTTCTGATTGTCTCGGCAGCCTGGGCGCTCGATCCTGAGATCGACCCGGTGCTGCGCTATTACTGGGAGCATGCCAGAGACGCGGTGCCCCGATTCGACCCCAACGTTCGCGGCGTATCCTACGAGTTCACGGCCAAGACCTACCGACACACCGTGGCCAAGGACGGCTTTATCCGCAAGACCGACTCCATCACCCAGAACTACTTCTATTCGGATGGCACGCTGGATTCGATCCGGACTGTGCGAGGAGTCGCCAAGCGTTTCAAAAACCTGGACCTGTCAGCTCCGGCTGTCTTTCAAAAGGAATACTGCCTGAACCTCTTTCCCAATGATACCGGCGGCCCCAGGCTGGCGATAGGGATGTGGTCGGACTCGCTGTCGGAGCGACAGCCCGAAGGTTTGATCGTGATCGATAGGTACCAGTACTTCCCCTACTCACTCTATCTTTACTTCCCTGACCGGAGCGGCTTTAGTCGTTTCACGCGCTCGTTTCGATTCTCGGTTGTCGACGGCTATGTCTTTCCGGATTCGGTATGGGAGGTAGCCACCCGGCTGGGGATATTCTTTCCGGAGAGCTACCGGCTCGAGACCGGCATTACCGACATCCGGGTCACTAAAATGGCCGAATCAACTCGACCGTAGAGCTAGTGCCGCAACAACCAATATTTGCTAAATCCGTGCGCGGCAGACGTCCTGAGGCTGTCTCATAAGCTGGAAAAGTTGCGGCAGGCCCTCTGTAGCGCTCGTCGAAAGACGGACGCGGACGGAGACCTCCGCCGTAATTCTCCTATCTCCAATGGCGTCAGGTCACCGCCCTATTACTCCCGGTCCCCGGGAGTGGCGGGCTAAGGGCCTGACGCAACTCAAACCAAAACTTTTGGGACAGCCTCTCCTGGTCTGCCCGTGTATCGAAGTAGGTTCTGATAGAGGCAGACCGGGAGGTCTGCCGCCCACGATCTGGGAGACACAAGTGGGGATGGCACTAGCTTGGCCTAATCAGACTTGCCCCTCAGTGGGCGGGGGCTTAGCTTGGAGTATAATGTCGACCGATCTCAGACAGCTCGAGTCCGATATTCGCCGCAAGCCGGAGCGTCTGCCGCAGCATGTGGCGATAATCATGGACGGCAACGGCCGCTGGGCGGCGCTTCGCCACAAGCCTCGGACCTACGGCCACGAGGCCGGGGTGCGCGCGGTCAAGGAGGTGGTTCGCGCCACCGCCGAATTGGGGATCAAATACCTGACGCTCTATACGTTTTCCGTGGAGAACTGGAAGCGACCCAAACTTGAAGTCAGCGCGCTTATGTCGCTTTTGACTCGCACCACTATCAGCGAACTCGATGAGCTCAACAAGAACAACGTCAAGCTGGTGGTGACCGGTAGAATCAACGGTCTGCCCAAGGAGCGCCGCGAAGTCATTCAGGACGCTGTCGAAAAGACCCGCCGCAACACCGGGCTGGTGCTCAACCTGGCGCTCAACTACGGCGGCCGGACGGAGATACTCGACGCGGTCAAGGCGATTGTCGAGGCGGCCAGGGGGGGAATGATCGACGTGGCCGATATTGACGAGGAGTTGTTTTCAGGATTCCTCTACACCGCCGACATACCGGACCCGGATCTGCTCATTCGGACATCGGGCGAGCGGCGCATATCCAATTTTCTTCTGTGGCAGACCAGCTATACGGAGCTGTACATAATCGACACCCTTTGGCCCGATTTCGGTCGCAAGGAACTCTACGACGCCATAATCGACTATCAACACCGGGAGCGCCGGTTCGGTAAGGTGATCGGAGAGGGTGAATGAGCCGGAACCTCAATGCCCGCATAGCGGTCGCCGCGGTGGCTATTCCGGCTATTCTCTGGATCAGTTACCGGGGAGGACTGTGGCTGTTCGGGATGGTTTCGCTGTTCGCCATGATCGGAATACTCGAGTATCTTTGGGCCGAAGGATGGCGTCCCCACCACCTGCTCTTCTGGGCGGCGGTGATTACCGTAGCCGGGGTATTGTTCTTCATGTGCCAGGGCGGGGCGATTGCCGATCACCTCGATCCCACCAGTTGGTACGCCTCGGTGGTGGGGGTCTTCCTGCCGGTGTTCTTTGCAATTACGGCGCTCTACTCGTCTGTTGGACGCCGCTCCCCGAAGACTATGTTTGAGTCACACACCCGGCTGGTATGGGGTGTGTGCTATATCGCGTTTCTCTATCCCCTCGTGTATTTGCTGGGCGAAACAGGTTCCGGTATGGGGGAGGGGGTGCCGTCGGGGGGCGACAGCCTCCTGTTTCTATTTGCCGTGCTCTGGGTGGGCGACACCGCCGCCATGTGGGTCGGCAAAACCTGGGGCAGACGCAAACTCGCTCCGACCGTCTCTCCAAATAAGACGGTTGAAGGATTTTTCGGAGGCCTGCTCGGAGCGCTCGCTGTCGGTGTGCTGATGATCTTCTGGAGACTTTCCGGCGTGCCATGGCAGCATGTCCTTGTGCTTGCCCTCGGATGTTCGTTTTTCGGGCAGATCGGCGACCTGGCGGAATCGTTATGGAAACGCTCGCTGGGGGTTAAAGACTCATCGGCAATAATCCCTGGTCACGGTGGCGTGCTCGATCGGTTTGATTCATTGTTGTTCGCGGCTCCGTTTATGTACTTCTATTTTCGTGTGATCGGGCTGACATGAGATGGCTTGACTGGTTTTTTGCGGCCCGGCCGCTTCTGCATCTGCCGATCTGGTCAGTCTATCTCGTATCGTTGCATTACCATCATGCCTTGTCCGGGGAAGAGTTCGGTTGGATCGATTTGGCCGTGCTGTTCGGCATGAGCCTGCTCTTCGCCGGCGCGGCTTATTTGAACCAGATCTACGATTTCGAGTCCGATCGGCTCAATCGCAAAGTCGGGTTTTTGCAGCGCGGTTTTCTCACCCAAAGACAACTCCTGGTCGGCTGTGCGATTGTCCTGACCTCGCCGGTGATTCTCGCGCCGCTCCGTTCCTGGCTGGCCCTGTTTATTGCCGCTCAGTTCCTCCTGCTGGCAATCGTCTATTCCGCACCGCCTTTGCGACTTAAAGATCGGCCGGTCGGAGGTCTTTTTGCCAACGCCTATGCTCACGGATTCTTGGTGCCGGCGGCGGTGATGCCGGAGATGGACCTTCACAACGCCGGTCTGCTCGGCTGGGACAACCCATTTTACTTCTTCTTTGCGGTTGGCGGTGTGTACGCCCTGACCACGATTCCCGACCGGGTCGGCGATGCCGCCACCGGCAAGGCTACAGTTGCGGTGATTCTTGGCCGGACCGGGGCGTTGGCGGTAGCTGTTGCGCTACTGATTCTCGCGGGAATCACCGCCTGGAATTCGAACCATCTGCTGCTTGTCGCGCTGGCCGCGGTGGCCCTGGTGCTGACTGTGATTGCGCTCATCGCGCGTTCGGAGGCGGTCGTTCGCATTGCGCCCAAAACGCCCCTGCTCCTCCTTACAGTTATTGCCGGCTACTGGTACCCAATATACCTGCTGATTGTTGTTGCCCTTCTGTGGGGCACGCGGGCATACTACAAGCGACGATTTGGCGTGGCGTATCCGGAGCCGGCATGAGATACGGTGTGGCTATAGCAATGATCGCGGTTACGGCTATACTTTCAGCCTGTCAACCGTATCCACGGTATCGCCCCGAAGCAGACTTCACTCCTCGGGAACAGCGATCTGCAGATCGCATCATGACCACCCGCGAGTATCTTCAGTTAGGCTCGATCCTTCAGCGCCAACTGGGCAAACCGTACGCTGGTCGCTCCAAGTGGGAGGCCGGACTCGACTGCAGCCAGTACACTAGCGACGTTTTCCGCCAGTTCAACGGCACGCAGCTTCCTCGGACAGCCGCCGAACAATATACCCAGGGAAGAGAGGTGGCGCGAAGCCGCCTTAAGTTCGGGGACCTCGTTTTCTTCCGCACCGAGCGCGATCGTATCTCGCATGTCGGCGTGTATATCGGGTTCAACCAGTTCATCCACGTGTCCACGTCGAGCGGTGTGATCATCAGCAATTTGAGCGAGAAGTACTGGGCGCGCTCTTACGTGGGCGCGCGGCGGATTCTGTTGCCCCCGGCGGATCGAACCGCCCAGCCTTGACTCTGTTCCAAACGGTATGACCGCGCGCAGCCCGGACCTTCAGCTCAAGCTGCAAAATCTCCCCGCCAACCCAGGGGTTTATCTCTTTCTCAATGCCAAGGGGAAGCCGATCTATATCGGCAAGGCCAAGAATCTGCGGAACCGGGTGCGCACCTATTTCCAGGCGTCCGGCCCGGCCGAGGATCGCACGCGCCGTATGGTATCGCAGGTGGCCGATCTTGATCTGATCGTAACGGAGAATGAGATTGAGTCGCTCATCCTCGAAGCCAACCTAGTGCACGAACATCACCCCCGCTACAATGTGCTGCTCAAGGACGATAAACATTTTCCGTATATAAAGATCACCAACGAACCGTTCCCGAGGGTGCTGGTTGTGCGCCGGTACGAGCGCGATAAGGCCACCTATTTCGGCCCGTATACATCGGCCAAAGGGATGCGTCGCACTCTTTCGTTTCTTACCAGCCTGTTCAAGATTCGCACCTGCAACTACCAGATTCCGCCGCCACCAGGTAAGGAACTAAAGGTCTGTCTGGATTATCATATCAAGCGCTGTCTCGGACCTTGTGAGGGATTACAGAGTCAGGAGAGTTACGCCGAGGCTATCCGCTCGGTCAAACTCGTACTTTCCGGCCACGGCGGCCAACTTGTAGACGAACTCTCGCAGAAGATGCAGACAGCATCGGCTGAACTCCGCTTTGAAGAAGCCCGGCTCCTTCGTGATCAGATCGACGCGCTCAAGAGTGTCATGTTCAAGCAGAATGTCGATGTAGGCGAGCTGGTCGATCGGGATCTGATCGCATTGGCCCGGGACGGAAGCGAAGGGGTCGCAGTGGTTTTGCAGATACGCGACGGGGTCCTGATCGGGCGGCAGGATTTTCGCCTACAGGCCGAGCCGGACGAAGAAGACGTGGTCGTTATGGAGACGTTCTTCAAGCAGTACTACAATCATCAGCCCAATCTGCCCGATGAAATCTGCCTGCCGTTCGATCTTCCGGAGATGAAACTACTGGAGAGCTGGCTCAAGCAGATGAAAGGTTCGAAAGTGCAGCTCATTACACCCAAGATTGGCGGGAAGGTGAAGCTGCTCGATCTGGCGGCCCGAAACGCGCGGCTACTGCTCGACGAAGTGTTGATTCAGAAACGCCAGTTCAAAGAGCGGACTTCCAAGATGGTGACGGCGCTCAAGGATGAACTGAAGCTCTCACGCTCGCCACGCCGCATGGCCTGTTTCGATATCTCCAACACCGGCGAGGCTGATTTTGTCGGCTCGTGCGCTTATTTCGACAATGGCAAACCGCTGAAAAGTCAGTACCGGCATTTCAAGATCAAGGGCGTAACCGGTCAGGATGATTTTGCCATGATGCGCGAGGTGATTGGCCGGTACTTTCTACGCATCCGCGAGGAACAACTCGATCCGCCCGATCTGGTCGTGATCGATGGCGGCAAGGGGCAGTTGTCATCGGCGCAGGCGGAAATGAAGTCACTCGGCTACGAAGACCAGCCGGTAATCTCTCTCGCGAAACGGCTGGAGGAAGTGTTCCTGCCTGACCTCGACGGCCCTGTCACCATTCCGCGTGGCTCTCCGGCGCTTCTGCTCTTGAAACGAATTCGCGATGAAGCTCACCGCTTTGCAATCACGTACAATCGCAAGGTCCGGGGAAAACGGACGATCAAGTCGCAGCTCGATGACATACCCGGTATTGGTCCGTCGCGCCGTGACGCTTTGTTGAAGCACTTTGGATCAGTCGCACGCATTCAATCAGCGGGCGTGGAGGAAATCGCAGGCGTGAAGGGGATTACGATGAAGCTGGCGGAGGTGATAAAGGAGAGGTTGGGTGACTCTCAGAGAGGGGAAGCGTGACGAGATTGTGACTTAGGTGCTGCCGGGCGACGTGCCTCGTAAGTGTCGTCGGGCGACCCTGCCCGACGGCTCCCCGTTACTGGAATCCAGTAGTCACCAAATCGTCGACCTCACCCCGTAGCCAGACCCCGGCTGACGAGTACCTGTATGCTTCGGGCTCGGTTGCCAGCCCGGCTCTGACTGGATTGTTGTGTATATACGTCAACTTAATCCTGAACTGCTCTTCACTGAACACCGCCACATCATCGAAACCAGCCATCCAGATCCCAGGCCGGTTCGGGAAGATCAGACACCATGACATCGACTTGATGTCACGCATAAACGGCGATAGCCCCAGCCCGCCGGTTTCAATCCCGACCAGCAAGTGGATGTGATTTGGCATGAGAACATATCCGTAGAGCCTCACGCTGTGGCGTCTGACGGCCTCGGCGATGATGTCCTTGAGTTTCTGAAGGCGATTTGGTGTATCGAAGGAGTTTTCGAATGCCTTTGTTGTAGTTGTAACGAAGAAGATGCGTTGGTCGCCGAGTTGGGATCTCCCGCGTGTAGGCATGTCCAAGTATGCAGGATACGAAGCTGAGTTGCGAGTGGTCGGCAGCCGCGGGGCAGGGTCGCCCCGCGGCACACTAATCGGGTCAGGTGAAGTCACGCGTAAGTGCCGTCGGGCGACCCTGTCCGACTGTATCTGATGTGTGCGCAGCCTTAACCGCGGGGCGGTGTCGCCCCGCGGCACAAGGGTGGCGATGCTCGCTACAGGCAGCCCACCCCACAAAATCATTGCCCCCCTCTCGCTAACCCACCTATCTTCCCCTCATGCCCGAGCAGCCCAAAGCCTACACAGTCACCGCCATAACGCGGATCATCAAGTCGTCCCTGGAGGAGCAATTCCAATCGATCTGGGTCGAAGGCGAAATCTCCAACTACCATTTGCATTCTTCCGGCCACCGGTATATCACGCTCAAAGACGAAAACGCGGTGCTCAAGGTAGTCATGTGGCGATCGGCCGGAATGTCGCTCCGGTTCGAGCCGGAGAACGGCCAGAAAGTGCTCGCTTTCGGCGATATCACCGTCTACGAAAAAGGCGGCCAGTACCAACTGCAATGTCGTAAGCTGATCCCGTCAGGAATCGGCGAACTGGAACTGGCTTTTCGTCAGTTGCACGAGAAACTCTCCGCCGAGGGTCTGTTCGACGAGTCCCGCAAAAAGCCATTACCCAGATTCCCGCAGCGAATCGGCGTCGTCACGTCGCCGACGGGCGCGGCCATTCGCGATATCATCCAGATCGCCCGCCGCCGGAATCCGTCGGTACAGTTGATTATCTATCCCTGCGCCGTACAAGGCGAGGGCGCCGAGAACGAAATCGCCGCCGGTATCGGATACTTCAACACCCGTACCGACATAGACCTGATAATCACCGGGCGCGGCGGCGGGTCGCTTGAAGACCTCTGGCCGTTCAACACCGAGGTCACAGTCCTCGCGGTTGCGGGATCACGAATCCCGGTGGTATCAGCGGTCGGCCACGAAATTGACATCACCCTGTCCGATTTGGCTGCCGACCTGCGCGCCCCGACTCCGTCAGCAGCGGCCGAACTGACGGTCTGGTCAAGGCGCGAATTCCTCGACGATCTCGACTTGCTGTTGGCGGCTCAAGCGGCCCAGCTCGCAACCATGGTTGAATACGCTCGGCAGCAGCTCCGTAATATCATGGGACGGCCGATCTTCCGTCGCCCCGAGGATGCTGTCAATCAGCGCCGCCAGGAGTTGGATGGGCTGGTCCGGCTGCTGGGGGCTGCCGGAAAAAACCTCTTTGAGCGGTTCCGAAACGGGCTATCTTTAGGTTTGTCCCGGCTGGAGGCGTTGTCACCGCTCAAGACCCTGGCGCGCGGCTATTCGGTGAGCCGTCGCGTAAGTGATCAAAAAGTCGTCCGGTCCCATGAGGACATCGGCGAAGGTGAGCGCATGGAGACGATAATCGCCGATGCGCGACTAATTTCGCTGGTGGAAACGGTCAGGAAGGGACAATAGGTGCAACTATGACGAGTCCGAAGAAATATAAGGACTATGAATCGGCCATGACGCGACTTGAAGAAATCACCGAGAAACTTGAGTCAGGCGACGTAAAGCTGGAAGAAGCGATCGGGCTTTACACTGAGGGGCTGGAGATCGCCCGATTCTGCAACGAGAAGCTGAACGAGGCCGATGCCAAGATCAAGATCATCGCGGAAAAAGACGGCCGACTCGAGGAAACCGATTTCGACGAAGGAGAGCAGTAGGTTTGCCGGCACTGACGAGTATTGATGGCCGCAGGTATTGCACGGTGGCCCGCGAGTTGACCGACCGCCTGCTTGATCGCTTCCTGCCGTCGAGTGACACCGAACCAAGAACGCTGCACGAGGCGATGCGCTATTCGGTGATGGCCGGCGGCAAGCGGCTTCGTCCGATTCTGGCGCTCGCCGCCTACGAGTACTGCGGCGGTAATCACGAGCGCGCTCCCGCCACTGTGCACAAGGCGATGGCGGCGCTCGAGATGGTTCACACATACTCGCTTATCCACGACGATCTCCCCTGCATGGATGACGACGATCTTCGCCGCGGACGTCCAACCTGTCACAAGAAATTCAGTGAAGCGGTCGCGACTCTTGCGGGCGACGCACTCCATGTGGTGGCGTTCGAACTGATGGCGCAGACCGGTTCCACCGAGGTGGTTGTCGAACTGGCGCGCTCGGGAGGCACAGCTGGCATGCTCGGCGGGCAGATGGCCGACATCGAGGCCGAAGGGCGGCGAGTAGACCGAAAGGAAATAGAGAGAATCCATCGCCTCAAGACCGCCGCCCTCATTCGCGGCTCGGTTCGGATCGGCGCCATGCTGGCAGGCGCGGAACGCAGTCTACTCGAGAGGCTGAGCGTATACGGTGAGAAGGTCGGCCTGGCCTTCCAGATTATCGATGATATTCTCGACATTGAGGGTGACCAGGAACTTCTGGGCAAGGAAGTTGGTTCGGACAGCCGCAATGCCAAGGCCACCTATCCCGGCGTAGTCGGTATGGAAGCATCTCGCCGCGACGCGGCTCGGCTGGTCGACGAGGCGCTCGCCTGTTTCGAGCCGGACGAGGATAACATTCTGATGTGGCTGGCCCGCTATATCGGCCAGAGGAACAACTGACACGAGCGCATCCGTGAAGCACCTCGACAAGATAAACTCACCGCTGGACATCAAGTCGCTCTCACAGAGCGAACTGATCGAACTGGCCGAAGAGGTGCGCCAGTCAATTATTGCCGCGGTCTCGGAGACCGGCGGCCATCTGGCATCGAGCCTTGGCGTGGTGGAGCTGACCGTGGCTCTGCACTACGTCTTTG
>JBFMGC010000076.1 GCA_040752815.1 Candidatus Zixiibacteriota bacterium | reverse complement strand
TGACGCCATTGGAGATAGGAGAATTACGGCGGAGGTCTCCGTCCGCGTCCGTCTTTCGACGAGCGCTACAGAGGGCCTGCCGCAACTTTTCCAGCTTATGAGACAGCCTCAGGACGTCTGCCGCGCAGAGAACCCAGTGGAGACGTCGGGCAGAATCCACGCGCCTCTCTCGACCGCGAGCAGAGTAGTAGCTCAGTCGGGTCCGAACCCTGCTTGGCGGCATTGTCTCCCGTGTTCAAAACCTGCACAGATTCCTTATCGCCGGTAATCGATACTCACCCGTGGGGAACATTCAGGGCACAAGGATGCCGATCTTGCACTTATCGCACCTGCTGCTTTGGAATCTGCCTCGGACCTAAATAGTAACCGTATGGAGGAAACTATGTACGAAGATCAAACCGGATTTCTTGCCGCGCTCGGCATGATCCCCCTGCTGTTCTTTATCGGGGTTTATTGTTACTTCTCATTTTGCCAGATGAGAATGGCCCAGAAGATCGGACTTAACGATTGCGCCTGGTGGGCGTGGATCCCGATCGTAGGACTGTTCCTGCTGTTCAAAATGGCCTCCAAGCCCTGGTGGTGGTTCTTCCTCTGCCTGGTGCCGCTGGTGAACATTGTCGTGTTCGCGGTGCTCTGGTACGAAGCCGCCAAGGCGTGCGGGGTTGCGCCGTTTTGGGGAATTCTAGTTCTCGTGCCGGTACTTAACTTTGTGGCCCTCGCCGTGATGGCCTTCTCAGGCACACCGGCGCGTCCGGCTCCGCCGTACCAGACACCCCAGCCGCGCCAACCGGCGAACGTTTAATCATGTGTAGTTGTGGCTGAGGACCCCTAATCGAGTCGGGGGCAGGCTCCACTCTGCACGGAAGCGCGCGACATCATACGCGGGCGGCAGACATCCTCGTCTGCCCCGCGAAGCTGTTGACCGTTACTGCGCAACGGGCAGTAGGGCAGAATCCCTGGGCTGCTCGCGTTAGCGAGCGGCCGGTGATTCTGCCATCTTGCGTCAGGCTTAAGGCAGGCCGGCCTTTCGTGGCTACCATGGAGTGTGGTGGCGGGTTTGAAGCAAATCCGCCCTACGCTTCTCCGCCATCAACCGAGACTACGATCCGCCGGCCCGTCGTAATCGTAGGGCAGCGGACCGAGTTTGCGCACCGGCCGCTCGCGGGTAATCTCCTCGTAGGCGTGAGCCACCAGACCGGGCACACGGCTGATGATGAAAAACGCTTTGCCCAGGCGCCAGTCGAAGCCCATGTCCGATACGACCGCGGCGATAGCGCC
The DNA here is from genome assembly GCA_040752815.1 of Candidatus Zixiibacteriota bacterium. NCBI lineage: Bacteria > Pseudomonadati > Candidatus Zixiibacteriota > Candidatus Zixiibacteriota bacterium. Next base: position 8,398 of record JBFMGC010000076.1, on the reverse strand, counting down.
ATCGACATTAATCGGCAGCTTCTTGCCCAGTTGTCGGGCCAGAACTTGTTCGAGCGCCTGGCAGAGCTTGATGTGCCTGCCGCCGTAGCCGTGGCGCGCGGCGATCTCGAACAGTTTCGGCGTGCGGGGATCATCGGTGTGAATACGGTGTCCGAATCCGGGCATGCGTATCTTCTGTGATTTGAGCCAGCCCGACAATTCTCCCGCCACTTGCATCGCGTTGCTGCCAGTATCGTCGAGCTTACTCGCCCATTCCTGCATGATCCTGGCCGCCTGCTCGATAGCCCCGCCGTGCCAGTCACCGATCACCAATACGCCACCGGCAATCGCGGCGTTGAGACTGTTGCCGCCGGAAACCACCGCGCGGGTAGCGAGTACCGATGGCGGCGACGCGCCATGGTCGATTGACGAAACGAGGATTGCGTTCATCAATTCCCCCTCGGCTTTGCTCGGCAACTCACCTTTGAGCAGAAGAAAGACCGCCTCGGCGTAAGAAAGTCTGCTCATGATTTCAGCGATATCGTACCCGCGCACGCGAATGCGGTTGGGGCCGATATCGGTTATACTCGTCTTCCAGTTCGTTTCCGCCATACCTTTACCTCAGTCCAACAGCTTAGGACATTTCATCTTATCTCGTTCCGGAGTAGTTCGAAGGACAATCTGGTTATACGGTTGGTCTATGGCAAGATTTTTTGGAATCTGTGCATTGAGTAGGAAATGAATACAAATCTGGTTGTGCTTTATAACGGGTTGTTGTATAATAGAATAGGTCAATAACCGAGCCTGAGGCCGAGTTTGATCTTTGTTACGTTTTTCACAAAGTCGCTTGACCTTGACCTGCTGAGGTCATTATATTATCTCGGTTTGAAAGTTGGGCCAAGCCGTCAAGTGGTCGCTGTCCACAGCAGCACCGTCCGGTTTGACCGGCACTTGAAAGCGAGCGTTGCAGTTAGATGTCGTTGGCAGCCGAATTCTCCTCTCCCCGGTTCTCCCAAAACGTGATTGTCATTGTCGGCGGTTTTGGCAGCGGCAAGTCGGAAGTTGCGGTCAACCTTGCGCGGCACCTGAAGAAATCCGGAGAGGAGACGGTAGCGATTGCCGATCTCGATATCGTCAACCCGTATTTTCGTTCCCGCGAGGCCGCGGCGGCGCTGGCTTTACTCGGCATCAAATCGATAGTCCCCGCTGGGTCGTATGCGACTGCCGATCTCCCCATCATTTTGCCGGAAATAAAGACTGCGATTCAGCGGGCCGAAGGCAAGTTGATACTTGATATCGGCGGCGACGATCTCGGCGCGCGAGTACTCAGTTCCCTGGCCGACGCCTTCACTCCGGGCAAGTATGACATGCTTCTGACACTTAACGCGTACCGGCCATTCACAGCGGACCTGAAGGGCGCGCTGAAGATGATGACCGAGATTGAAAACGCCGGCCGCCTTCGCTTCACCGGGCTGATCTCTAATTCGCACTTGATCGAGCAAACCACCGTTGAGGCTATTCTCCACGGAATAGAGCTCGCCGGCCAGGTAAGCCGCCAGACCGGACTGCCGATCTGTTTTGTAAGCGCTTCGGAGAGTGTTCTGACCGGTCTGGACAAGCACCAGATCATGTACCCGGTGCTCGTGATTGATCGCTCACTGCTGAAACCGTGGGAGCGAAGCGCGTCGGCCGAGATGAGCTGAGTTTTTAGGAAGAAACCGTATGCCTCGAGTGACCATAGACAAGAATCACTGCAAAGGGTGCGAGCTGTGTGTGCAGGCGTGCCCCCAGAAGATTCTTTCGATGTCCAAAGACATCACGGTCAGAGGCTATTTCTACGCCCGCATGCACGACCCGTCGCGGTGCATCGGCTGCCGCATTTGTGCGGTGGTGTGTCCCGACGTTGCTATCACTGTGGATACCCACGGCACTCAATTCGTTCTTTTTGATTATTAGTCGGGCGGGTCGGCAAGGAGGATGCGATGTGGCTAAGATACTGATGAAAGGCAACGAAGCGATCGCTGAGGCGGCTATCCGCGCCGGCTCGCTCGTGTACTTTTGTTATCCGATCACGCCCCAAACGGAAGTAGCCGAGTACATGGCCAAGCGGATGCCGGAAGTCGGCGGGGTCTTCCTGCAGGCGGAAAGCGAGATCGCGGTCGGCAATATGCTGTTCGGCGCATCCTCGTCCGGTCGACGAGTATTCACGTCGTCATCGAGCCCCGGTATCAGCCTGATGCAGGAGGCGATATCATATATGGCGGGCGCGCAGCTCCCCTGTGTCATTTTAAACATCATGCGCGGCGGGCCCGGCCTGGGAGGAATCTTGCCTGCACAGTCAGACTATTTGCAGGCTACCAAGGGGGGCGGGCATGGCGACTACCGCGTGCTGGTGCTGGCGCCATCGTCGGTGCAGGAAGCGGTCGACCTAACCATGCTCGGCTTTCACCTGGCGGACAAGTATCGCAACCCGGTGATGATCATCGGCGACGGAATGATCGGCCAGATGATGGAGCCGGTCGAATTTCCAGAGAAATACGAAGAGCCGGAACTTCCGCCCAAGGACTGGGCCGCTACCGGCGCCAAAGGGCGTCCGCCGATTGTCATCAAATCACTTCATCTCGATCCGTACGTTCTCGAGGATAACTCGATTGTCTTGGACAAGAAGTATCGGCAGATGAAACGGGACGAACCTCGCTACGAGCTGTACAAAGTCAGTCCCGGCAACAGAATCCTGATCGTCTCTTACGGCACCATGGCACGGATTTGCCAGACGGTGATCGATGAGTTGGAGACCGAGGGGATCTCGGTCGGGCTGTTCCGCCCGATCACCGTCTTCCCCTATCCGGAAGAGGCACTTAGGAAAGAGGCCAACAAGAAAAACATAGAGTCGATCCTTACAGTCGAAATGAGCATGGGTCAGATGCTTGAGGATGTCGAACGCATCGTGCAGGGCGCTCGGCCAATAAAATTCTTCGGGCGCACCGGCGGAATTGTCCCGACCCCCGACGAGGTCAAGGAGCAGATCAAGAAGATGATCCGAAGCGACACGGCGGCCAATTCACGCAAGAAGAGAGGTTGAGCCGTATGTTCCAATCGGAGACAACGATTTTTGGCCGACCGACTGCACTTCGCGAGACTGTCACCCATTACTGCCCCGGCTGCACGCATGGGGTGATTCACAGGCTGGTCGCCGAAGCGATCGACCAGCTCGGGCTCCGCGAGCGCACCGTGGGAGTCGCGCCGGTCGGCTGCTCGGTGCTGGCGTACAACTATTTCAACTGTGACTTTCTGGAATCACCTCATGGGCGCGCCCCGGCCCTGGCCACCGGATACAAGCGCAGCCGGCCGGACATGATTGTATTCACTTACCAGGGTGACGGCGACCTGGCGTCGATCGGGATGTCCGAGATCGTTCACGCCGCGAACCGGAATGAGAAATTCACGACAATTTTCGTCAACAACGCGATTTACGGCATGACCGGCGGCCAGATGGCCCCCACCACTCTGGCCGGCCAGGTGACCTCAACCTGCCCCGCCGGGCGCGATATCGCCAAGACCGGCCACCCTATTCGAATGGCTGAACTCCTCTCAGCGCTCGTGACGCCGACTTATATCGAGCGAGTGTCCGTGCATTCGCCGCAGCATATAATCGCGGCCAAACGGGCCGTGCGGAGAGCCTTCGAGTACCAGGCGGCCAACCGCTGCTTCTCCATGGTCGAGGTTCTTTCCACCTGCCCCACCAACTGGGGCATGACACCATCCGATTCCACTGCCTGGCTCGAAGAAAACCTGCTCAAGTATTATCCACTCGGCGTGTACCGCTCACCCGACAAGGGGGCTGTTTGATGGCCCAGTATGAAGTAATCTGGGCCGGTTTCGGCGGCCAGGGCATCATGGTGGCGGGCATGCTGCTCTCGTATGCCGGTATCAAAGAGGGCAAGCAGGTCTGCTGGATACCGTCGTACGGTCCGGAAATGCGCGGCGGCACGGCCTACTGTACGGTCGTGGTCTCCGACGTCCGCATCGGCTCACCGATTATCCGCAATCCCCAGGCGGCGTGCGTGTTCAATCGGCCATCATTCGACAAGTTCGTTCCCATGATAAAACCGGGTGGGACGCTGCTCGTCAATTCGTCGCTGATTGACGTTACCACTGACCGCACTGACCTCACCGAGGTGCTTGTTCCTGCCAATGACATGGCTATTGCCGCGGGAAGCGGCAAGGCAACTAATATTGCCATGCTGGGGGCGTTTGTCGGCGTAACCGGCATCGTGAGGTACGACACGGTCGCCGCAGTGTTGATGGAAAAACTGGGCAGCAAGAAAGATCTTCTCGCCGTGAACAACAAAGTACTCAAGGAAGGGTACGAGCTGGGACGGGCAGCGCACAAGTCGAAGAAGGGGGCGGGCGTATGAATCATGACTTCTCTCGCCTCCCTGAGCTGATCGAACGGCACGGTCGCTCGCCCGAGTCGCTTATCATGATCCTGCAGGAGATTCAGCGCGAGTACCGCTATCTGCCCTGTGAGGCCCTCATGCAGACCGCCGAGGCGTTGGGTGTGCCTCTCTCCCGTGTTTTCTCGGCGGCCACGTTCTACAACGTCTTCAGTCTGAATCCCAAAGGCGAGAAGGTCATTCGTGTCTGTGTCGGCACGGCGTGCCACATTCGCGGTGCGAAGTTGATACAAGACCAGTTGGAGAACTTCCTGAATATCAAAGCCGGCAACACTTCCGAGGATATGAAGTACACTCTGGAGGTGGTCGCCTGTGTCGGCGCGTGCGCCATGGCGCCGGTCGTAACGGTCAACGAGAAATATCACGGCTCCGTTAATCCCGGCCGCGTCAAGAAACTGCTCAAGGACAAGTGAGATTATGAGCATCGGGACACCTCAGCAGTTAGAGCAGTTGCATCACGAGTGCAGCGCGGCGCGGGATCGCTTTCAAAAGCGCGTCATAGTCTGCTGCGGCACCGGCTGTTTGGCCAACGGCGCGGCCGCAATAGTCGGGGCTTTTCAAAAGGCGCTCAGGGAACGCGAGATCAACGGGTTCACGGTCGAGGCGGTTAAAGAAACCGGATGCCACGGTTTTTGCGAGCAGGGACCCCTGGTGGTTATCGAACCCCAGGGCACGTTCTATACACGCGTCAAACCGAAAGATGTCGCGGGCATTATTGACAAGTCGATAGCCGAAAACCAGGTCATCGAAACCCTGCTCTACAAGAATCCGGTGACCCAAACGCGGATAGAACGCTACCCCGATGTTCCGTTCTTCTCCCACCAGCAGCGAATTGCTCTTCGTAATCTCGGCAAGATAGCCGCCAATGACATCCGCGAGTATGTGGCGGTCGGGGGCTACCAGGCGCTGGCCAAGGCGCTGACCACTATGACGCCGGATCAGATTATCAAGGATATCACGACCTCCGGCCTGCGCGGGCGGGGCGGCGCCGGCTTTTCGACCGGCAAGAAATGGCGAACCTGCGCGAGTGTTAAGGATGAACGCCGCTATGTTATTTGCAACGGCGACGAGGGCGACCCCGGGGCCTTTATGGATCGCAGTATCATGGAAGGCGATCCGCACTCAGTGCTCGAAGGCATGATGATCTGCGCCTACGCGGTCGGGTCGCAGCAGGGGTACATTTACGTTCGCGAGGAGTATCCGCTCGCGGTAATTCACCTCCAGAAAGCGATCGATGACTGCGAACGCGAGGGGCTGCTCGGCGATAACATTCTCGGCACCGGCTTCTCCTTCCGGATACGGATCGCACGCGGCGCGGGCGCGTTTGTCTGCGGGGAATCATCGGCCCTGATGAAATCGGTCGCCGGCGAAGTCGGCGAGCCGCGCGCCAAGTATATCAGGTCGGTCATCAAAGGACTGTTCGACAAGCCGACCGTGCTCAACAATGTCGAGACCTTCGCCAATGTGCCGATCATCATCAGCAACGGAGCCGACTGGTACAAGAGTATCGGCGTACCTAACAGCACCGGCACCAAAGCGTTCTCGCTGGTGGGCAAGGTCAAGAACACCGGCCTGATCGAAGTACCGATGGGCATCACACTCCGCGAGATTATCTATGACATCGGCGGCGGCATCATCAACGACCGCCCCTTCAAGGCGGTCCAGACCGGCGGACCGTCGGGCGGCTGCCTTCCGGAGTCCAAGCTCGACCTGCAGGTCGATTTCGATTCCCTGACCGCGGCCGGATCCATGATGGGCTCCGGCGGCATGATTGTCATGGACGATCGCACGTGTATTGTCGATGTTGCCAAGTACTTCCTGGAGTTCCTGGTCTCGGAATCGTGCGGCAAGTGTGTCCCCTGCCGCGAGGGGCTTTACCAGTTGCACCGGATTGTCACTCGAGTAACCGAAGGCAATGCCACAGAAGAAGACCTGGCGCGGGCCGAGAAGCTGTCCGAAGCTATCGTAACCGGTTCGCTGTGTGGTCTGGGCCAATCCGGCGCGAATCCGTTCCTGAGCACGATACGGTACTTCCGCGACGAATACCTGGTCCATATCCGTGAGAAGCGCTGCCCCGCCGGTGTGTGCAAGCCGCTTATTCGCTACGAGATCAATGACAAATGCACCGGCTGCATGGCCTGTATCACCGCCTGTGCCTACACCGCTATCACCGGCAAGAAGAAACAGATTCACGTGCTTGATCAGGACAAATGCACCAAATGCGGGGCATGTTTCGCAGTCTGTACCTACCAAGCGATTGACGTGATATAGGAGCCACAGGATTACATGGTCAGTCTGACAATAAACGGCAAACTGGTGCGAGCCGCCGAAAACGAGATGCTCCTGGCGGTCATCCAGCGGGAGCGGATCGATATCCCCTCAACTTGCAATCACAAGGCGGTCGAGCCTTTCGGGGCCTGTCGCTTGTGCACGGTCGAGATCACCCGCGCGGAGTGGGACGGCTGGAAGCGGCTGGTCACCTCGTGCCTGTATCCGGTCGAGGAAGGACTGATCGTTTCGACCCACACCCCGCAGGTCATCGAACTGCGCAAGACGATTCTCGACCTGCAACTGGCGCGGTCACCGAAGGCCCCTTACGTCCAGGACCTCGCCGCCCAGTACGGCATCACCAGGACCAGTTTCGAAGAGATGCCCGACGGCGACGATTGCATCCTCTGCGCCCTCTGTACCCGCGTGTGCGATCAGATGGGCTTCCGTGCAATTTCGACGGTCAATCGCGGCCATGGCAAAGAGGTCGCTCCGCCGCTCCACCAGGCCCCGCCCGATTGTGTCGGCTGCCTTGCCTGCGCTCAGATTTGTCCTACGAATTTTATCAAGTACACGGACAAAGGCGACACTCGTACGATTTGGGGCAAGACTTTCGAGATGCTCAAGTGCGAAGAGACCGGCCGGCCGACTATCACGCGTGCGTTTGCCGAGTACCTGAGCAAGCACCGGGACATTCCAGCGGAATACTTCCAATACGGGGACCAGAGCCACCGCGAACAGACCGCTCTCACGATGGGCAAAATCGCGCTCTGGCAGCGTCAGGAGAAAGCATGAAAGCGCGCTTTTATGTCGACCCGATAAAGTGCACCGGCTGCCGGACCTGCGAGCTGGCCTGCTCATTCACTCACAGCATCGGCGGCAAACCGGGCCGCAGCCGCATATACCCAATCCCGGGCGGCGCGCCGGATTTATGGGTGCCGGTCACATGCTTGCAGTGTGACGACCCCGCATGTGCGAAATCCTGCCTGGTCGATGCCATCACGCGTAATCCTGAGACCGGGGCCATGGACCTCGATCAAGAAAAGTGCATCCGCTGTATGGCGTGTATTGCGGCCTGTCCGTTCGGCTGCTCGCTCTTCGATAGCTATCACAATCTCGTTATCAAGTGCGATCTTTGTCAGGGGGATCCGGTTTGCGCGCACTTCTGCCCCACCAAAGCCCTCCGCTACGAACCGATCGTGTTGGCGCGAGAGACGGCGTAGGACAAATTGTAGGTAGTAACCAGATCCCTGCTTCGGGAGCGGTTTCGACACTCGCTGATTCTCGTTGTCAGACACATCAAGTCGTGATGAACCTGTCGAAGCATGACTGTTCCCACCGTATCATTCGCGGGGCAGACCAGGAGAGGCTGTCCCAGAAGATGTGAATTAAGTTGCAATTTGGTGGCGGGTGTATGAGAGTGTGTTGGGAGAGGAGACAAGGAGAGTAGGTGTGATATATCAGCCGGAAGACCCGAGTCAGATCTATTTTACGAGTCGGAAGGACCTGGTGGCCGAGGAGCCGCTGGTTTTGTGGGTGGATGAGGTGGTGAAGCGGCTTGATTTGCGGGAGTTGTATGGGCGGTACTGTGAGCGTGGGGCGGCGTTTTACGATCCGGGGATGCAATTGCGGGTGTTGTTTTATGCCTATTGTGACGGGGTGCGGTCGTGTCGGGAGATTGAGAAGCGGGTTAG
>JBFMGC010000075.1 GCA_040752815.1 Candidatus Zixiibacteriota bacterium | reverse complement strand
CGTTTCCGGCTCTGCCGGAAGCGCCTAAACCGGGCGTGCCGGGATCGCCGCCCGGCGCACCTGAGCCGCCTGCACCACCGTTGGAAGTCGTAATCGTGTTGTTTTGAATTGTGGCCAGGGAGGTTCCTGTAAGTAGAATACCAATCGAGCCACCACCGCCACCACCGCCGAAGCCGCCTAAACCACCCAGTCCACCGGCTCCACCGCCGCCGCCGCTCGCGCCCTTGGCGAGAGCCGCTCCCCCACCGCCACCACCGCCTCCTCCCCCGCCATTAGACCCCGCTTGGCCGTTTGTACCGGAAGAAGCCATATATAATCCCGAACCGATCGAACCAAAAGATGATCCGCCGGTCCCATTGACTCCTACTGCGGACCCTTGGCCGCCGGCGCCGCCATTTCCACCGGCGCCGCCCAGTACACCTCTGCTGGCCCCACCGTCTCCGCCGGGCCCCTCGCCGTTCCCACCATCATCGCACTTTACCGAGCACCCGTCGCCGCCATTGCCGCCACTCATGCCGGTCTGAAAGCCTCCATTCCCTCCTTGGGTGCTCACGCACGAGATGAGATCACAGCCGGCATTAGTAGCATCAGCCCCGGGTGAACCGTCGGGCGACTTCGCAGGCGTTCCGGGCTTAGAGCGGTTCGGCCCGGCCGCACCCTTACCCGCCTGGATTTGGTTGTTGGTAATGACGATGCCGGTAGCGTTGTGAAGACTGATGGCTATCGAACTGCCGCCGGCAGCGACGGCATCGGCGCTGCGAATAGTAAACCCGTCGATGCTCACCGAATCGGCATCACCCACACGGACGGCCATCGGCCCGCCGTTGATAGTGGTCACGGCATTGGCGAGATCGCGCGTGAAAGTCCCGTTCTTGTAGCCGCCGAACAGGCCTACCTTGCTGTCCAGGTTGAGGCTCTCATTGTACGTTCCTTCGGCCACGAATACCCGGCCGCCGGCCAGCCCGGCCGTGTCTATGGCCCTTTGAATTGTCGCGAACGGCGCCCCAATCCCACCGGTGTTGGCGTCATTTCCACTGGTGACGCTGACAAAGAAGTCAGTCGCCAGATACCGGGGCCCGGTGATTTTGTCCGTGGTTTCATCCGAGGAGCACCCTATCAGCACCGCCGCTATCGTAAGCATGAGCAGCGCCGCCAGGTGCGAGTTGCGAGTGGACATAGCACACTCCTTTTCGGTTGAGATTAACACCCACAGTAGAAGGACCAGGTAGCAGCCCTCGCAAGAAGACATTACCGGGACAGGCCTGCCCGCTCGGCCCATTTGGAGAAAAATAGGCATAGCGGGTCTACGCAGTCCAATTTACCGGATGTACGTCAGGAGTTCTACGGCTGCCGCAGACAATGTAATTGCCTAATTCTGCACCCCGTTGCCTGCGGCGGGCTGCCCGTTTTCGGCATCGCACCTGCGGAAACGGTAACCGACTCCGCGGACGGTTTCGATGCACTCTCCGGCTGCTCCGAGTTTTCGCCGAAGACTGGTGATGTGAACATCGACTACCCGGTCAGTCGCAATGTACCCTTCGCCCCTCACCTCATCCAGTATTTGGTACCTGGTGAAAACCCAGCCGGGAGATTTGGCCAGTGCGTGTAATATTCGAAATTCAGTCAAAGAAAGCTCCACCTCTTTTCCTCCGACCAAGACTGTGTGTGGTCCCGGCAGAATTTCAAGGCAATCCATTTTGAGCGGAGTAAGATCGTGGACTTGCAAATCCCGATGGCGGCGCAAGAGTGCTCTGACCCTGGCCACCATCACGGACGGACTAAACGGTTTCGTGACATAGTCTTCGGCCCCCAGTTCCAATCCGGAGACGACGTCTGCGTCTTCGGCAAGTGCCGTCACCATCAGTACCGGCACATGCCGCAGACTCTGATCGGCCTTGAGCAACCTGCAGAACTGAAAGCCGTCCATCCCCGGCAACATAACGTCAAGAATTATCAGGTGAAATGACCGGCTGCGCAAAAGCGGTAAGGCCTGCTCGGCTGAGCTTGCCAGAGTGACCTCATACCCCTTGCGGCTCAAATTGTATTGAATCAGATGCTGTAGATCCGACTCATCTTCGATGACCAGTATTTGTTCGTTCACGACTTAAGCCCCACTTCCGACTGCCAATTCAGGCCTGCCGGGCGGATCGTAGACCCCCCAGGTTAAGGTTTGATTAAGATTCCTTCAGCTTTCAGTGCACTTTTTGTGACCCGGCCCGTGGGGTAAACGCTCATCACAGGGGGTGACCGGATAACCTCTTGTCTGACAACGAAAGCGAATCTTTATGGCGGCTTAATAGTCGTTTAATACGCGCCCTGCTTCTTTGCCGCGGATTTGCAGAATAAGCGTCCGTGGCAGGACGGTAATTGAATTCACTCAGGAGGTACAGGATGTTGGCAGGAACACACGCAGCACAGAGAAAGGCAGGATCCAAGAGACTCACCACGGGTCTGCTGCTGGTACTACTCGCCATTTGCCTGGCAGGCGAAGAAGCTGCAGGTCAAACACACGCCAAAGACGAAGGCAAAGTGCATGGTCGCGTGACAGAACAAGAAACCGGACAACCACTCATAGGCGTGACGGTGGCCCTGCGCGGCACGAAGCTCGGTGCCTTCACGGATCTCGAGGGATTCTTCGAGATCACGGGGGTTCCATCAGGCTCGTACACTCTCGTTGCCACCAGCGTAGGCTTCGACACCGCTACCGTCACGCCAATCTTGATTAAAGCGGGCGAGACAACCGAAGTGTCACTGAAGCTCGCCGAGGTCATGCTCGAAGTCCAGGGGATGACGGTTACGGGCAAGGCGAGCCAAAACACCGACGCTTCGGTAATGAAGAAGCGCCGGGAATCCACAGCCGTGCAGGACGGCATCAGTGCACAAGAGATCGCCAGGACCGGAAGCGGAGATGCCGCTGATGCAGCCCGTAGAGTTGTAGGGGCCTCTGTCGTCGACGGACGCTACGTGTATGTGCGTGGGCTTGGTGGTCGTTACACCAATACGATGCTCAACGGGACCCCGTTACCGAGCCCCGACCCGGACAAACAGGGAGCCCCCATGGATTTGATTCCGGCCAATCTGCTGGATAATATCATTGTCTCCAAATCTTTCACCCCTGACAAACCCGGGGATTTCGCCGGCGGAAGTGTCGACCTCAACACGCGTGACTTTCCTGAACAGCGAGCGATCAGCTTCTCAACCTCGACCTCGTACAATTCCAATACTACCGGCAACAATGATGTACTGACGTACGAGGGCGGTTCGAAGGACTGGATGGGAACCGACGACGGGACACGTGATTATGTTCCCGACTATCTCATGGACCCGCAGTACCGTACGGTCACACCTTCATCTGCGGGACGGGATACCACTCTTGCCCTCCAGCTTGATCGCGACAGCAAGGCCATAAGTTCCGGCATGAAGCCGAGCTATCGAACCGCGCCGCTGAATCAATCCTATGCGGTTTCTTTGGGCGATACCAGGAAGCTGTTTGGCCGCGATCTCGGGGTGAATGCCAGCTTCAGCTACAGCCGCAATCACTCGTCCTACACCGACGGGGTCCGCTCACGTTGGACCCTAAACGTCGGGAGTCCCATGGATCTGCAGGGGAACTACACAGAGAAGTACGGAAAAGATGAAGTGCTCTGGAGCGGATTCGGGCACGCCGCCTACCGCTTTGCGGAAAACCACAAGCTGAGCGCGGCATACACAAGCACGCGGAACGCCGAGTCTACGACCAAGTACTTCGAGGGTTACTACTACAACACCGGTTCCGACGGGGTCTTTCGCTCCTGGTCGCTTCAGTACAACGAGCGACGCCTCACCAGCCTTCAGGTGCAGGGCGATCATAAACAGCTCCTGGGCGGGCCTGACTTGTCGTGGAAGATCGCCGATACGCGCATCACTCAGGATGAACCCGATCGCCGCCTTTTCGCCGATGAAGCTCTGCCGATAGGTGAAGGTGTCGATACTTCTTACAACGTATTCGGTAACGACCTGCCGAAGCACTACTTCCGCTACATCACGGAGCGAAACCGCAGTGGTCAGGTAGATCTGGCAGTACCATTCGAGCAGTGGAGTGGGCTCCTCGCTAAGTTCAAGGCAGGAGTGTCATTCGTTCACAAGACGCGCGATTTCAGGGAGCGCAAGTTCCAAATGAATACGCCGCGCGTAATTGATCCCCTATATGCGATTAAGTACAGCGGCGACCCCGATGAGTACTTCGCGCCGGAGAACATCGGCATGCTCGCAGATACGTCGGCGGATCGGTATATAGACCTGGGCATAAGCTGGTCTGCAGGTACGGACCCTGAGGGATTCTATTCCGCCACCCAGGATATTGCAGGCACCTATGCCATGGTCGAGATGCCCATCTGGTCGAGAATGCTGCTGATCACCGGACTGCGGTATGAAACCACCAGAATGAATCTCGACCGGCTTTTTGTCAGCGACGACACCACCGATCTGGTAGACGGCCACAATCTGCTCCCGTCAGTCAACTTCGTCTATCACCCGCACGATAAGATGAACGTGCGCGCCGCGTTCGGTCGGACGCTGGCTCGTCCTTCGTTCCGCGAACTGTCGCCTTTCCCCACGTTGGAAGCGATCGGGGGCAACTTCGTATACGGCAACGATTCGCTCAAATACACCGAGATCGATAATTACGACCTCCGCTGGGAGTGGTTCCCTCGCGCCGGTGAGTTACTGGCTGTCAGCCTCTTTTACAAGAAACTCACAAATCCTATTGAGATCGCAATGAAGGGTCAGAACGACAGTGAGACCTGGGAGAACGCCAAGGAAGGCGAGCTGGTAGGCCTCGAACTGGAAGTCAAGCAGCGCCTTGACAGGCTGCACAAACTCCTTCGGAACTTGCAAGTCGGCGGTAACTACAGTCTGATAGATGCACATCGGACACTGAGCGAGGCGGACCTCGCGGCTGAGCGGATCCTCAATCCGGGCGCCGACGACCAGGGACCGTTTTTTAACCAGTCGAGATACATCATCAATGCCGAAGTCAGCTACCTGCGCCAGTCCAGCGGAACCGCAGTATCGCTCCTCTACAACCGGTTCGGCAAACGACTGGTCAAAGTGACGTATAGTTACAACCCTGATGTCTGGGAACTGCCGGAGTCGACAATTGACCTCACCCTCTGCCAGAGGATCTGGCGCGGCATGACCATGAAAGCCGCTGCCAAGAACCTCACCGATAAGGAGACGCACTGGGTGCAGTTCAACGATGGCAAGCAGTTCGACTGCGCCAGGTACTCGTACGGCCGCACGTTTTCAATAGGGATGACTTATCAACTGTAGGCGGCGGACACTGAGGTCTTTGGTCCTAAACGTGCAAGCTGGATACTGATGAAGATGATGAAGATAGGAGATTGCTTGATGATGCTGCAATGCATGAGAGCCCACCGGGCGCCCAACCGGTCGCGCGGCGATTTTCAATCGCAGTCTCCAACATTGGACGATACGCAGGTGATAACCCCAACCAGGAGGCTTTCCAGAAGTGACACAATCTCTTTGCTTGCGGACACGGTCTCGCACTGTGCCGGCAATTGGAACTGCTGATTATGACCAAAAACCCTATTGGAGGAATCGATGCTTCGCAAACTGATCTTCGCGCTTATCGCCTTTGCCTGTCCCGCGATCGCGCTCGCTAACGGGAAAGTTGTTGAGGCGGGAAAGCCGGTAAAAGTCGTCACGGATGCTGACATAACCGGCATCACGGTATGGTCATCCGATACCGTCTGGAACATGAACGGATTTCTGTTTGTCGAATCCGGTGAGATACTAATTATCGAACCGGGCACCATTATTAAAGGTAACCCGGGACAGGGAACCGAGGCCACCGCGCTGGTCGTCGCACGAGGCGGAAAGATCTACGCCGAAGGAACTCCTGAGTACCCGATCATATTCACGTCAATCGATGACAATGTAGACGATCCGAATGATATCCCGCTCGGACCTGCCGGCAAAGGGCTCTGGGGGTCAGTGCTGATACTGGGCAACGCCACGGTCACAACGGCCACCGGCACGGCCCAAATTGAAGGTATACCCGAGACTGAGCCACGCGCGAACTTCGGAGGCACCGATCCGAATGACAACTCCGGGGTGTTCCGCTACGTTTCCCTGCGCCACGGCGGCTCCATTATCGGGTCGGCCAACGAGATCAACGGACTTACCCTGGGAGGTGTCGGCCGCGGCACCCGCATTGACCATGTCGAAGCGTTCATGAACCTCGACGATGGATTCGAGTTTTTCGGCGGCACCGTCAATACCAGCTACCTGGCGACCGTTTTCTGCGATGACGACGGTTTCGACTGGGACTTTGGCTTCAACGGGTCAGGCCAGTTCTGGTTCGGCCTGAAAGATACCCCGCTGCCGTCATCCGGTTCGCGCGGACACGAGATGGACTACTGCACGCCGGGTGGCTGTATCGCGGCCCCGGGCAGTTGGCCGTACGTTGCCAACGTGACGTTCTTCGGATCCGGGCGCACTTCCGGTGATGCCAATAATGATCGCTCGCATGACTTCCGCAGCGGTTCCGGCGGCTACTTCTACAATAGCATTTACGAAGATTGGGCGAACAATGGTGTAAACGTCGGTTCTGCTTCAACCGGATTCATTGGCACACAGTTGGTCTTCCAGGGCAACCTCTTCTACGATTTTGGCGCCTATGTATCATCGCTCGCCGACATAACCGCGCCCGCGGCCATGGACGCATACATCGTTGGCGCCAATTCCTACACTGCCGGAACCAACGTCGTTTCCATCAGCCGCGCCCAGGACAATGGTCTGGACCCGCGGCCGGTAGGCAGCGCGCTTTCCGGCGCGGTATCCGTTACCGATCCCAACGGCTACATAGTCGCTACGTCCTACCGTGGCGCATTCGAGCCGACCGTGCGTCCCTGGCTCTGCGGCTGGTCCGCAACGTCTTTCTACAACATCCTGAGCCAGTGCGAATCCGCACCGGTCTGCAGCCTCACCGATAACGGCAAGCCGGTCGTGGTCTTTGACGACGCTGACATGTCCGGCACGGTAGCATGGAATCAGGACGAAGTCATCAATTTGAGTGGCTTTGTGTACGTCGAAAACGGCGAAGAGCTCATTATCGGCCCCGGCACGATCATTAAGGGTGACCCGGGCCAGGGTGTCGACGCCACCGCTCTGATAGTCGCTCGCGGCGGGAAGATCTACGCCACCGGTGCGGCCGATCTCCCAATCGTGTTTACATCGATTGACGACGATATCGATGACAAGTTTGACATACCGCTCGGCGTCGCCGGCAAGGGTCTTTGGGGGTCGGTCATAATTCTCGGCAGCGCCCCCGTCACAACAGCCAGCGGCACAGCCCAGATTGAAGGCATACCTGAGACTGAGCCTCGCGGCAACTTTGGCGGTGCCGTGCCCGGTGACAATTCCGGTGTGTTCCGCTATGTATCGCTCCGTCACGGCGGCTCAATTATCGGCGCAGCCAACGAGATTAACGGCCTCACCATGGGCGGCGTCGGCAACGGCACCGTTATTGACCACGTCGAAGCGTACCAGAATCTTGATGACGGCTTTGAATTCTTCGGCGGTACGGTAAATACCAGCTACCTGGTTACGGCTTTCTGCGACGATGACGGTTTTGACTGGGACTTCGGCTACAGCGGTTCCGGCCAGTTCTGGTTCTGCATCAAGGACGCCACCCTGCCGTCCTCCGGCAGCCGCGGTTTCGAGATGGATTACTGCACGCCGGGCGGTTGCATCGCGGCACCAGGCAACTGGCCGCATATCTCGAATGTGACTTCGTACGGCTCGGGCGTCGCTTCGGCGGAGACTGACAACGACGTAGCCTTCGCGTTTCGCAGCGGCTCGGGCGGTCACTTCTACAACAGCATCATCACTGACTACGCCAAGAAGGCCGTCAACGCCAACAACGCTGCTTCACTGGCTATCCTCGGCACGGGGCTGACCATCGAAAACACTTACTTTTCGAACTTCGGCGACGGGACTGACTGGACCTCGCTTTCGGTCGGATCCGGCGTGGACTCGTACATGGCTGCAAATAACTCGCTCCTTCTCGCTGATCCCCTGGCTCGCGGCATCAGCCGCGACCAGGATCAGCTGCTTGATCCTCGCCCATCGGCATGCAGCCCTGCGGCGACCACCTTCCAGGTCGTGACCGACCCTAACGCCTATATACAGACCGTGGGGTTCTCCGGCGCCTTCGATCCGAATGTCCCGCTTGAGCAGTCCTGGGCCGCCGGCTGGACATTCCTGTCGTGCGGCGAACACTTCGGCGAGCAGCCCGCGTATAGCTGCGGTTGCTGCGAGGGGCGCGTAGGTGATGCGAATCAGTCGATGGAAGACGAACCGACTATCGGCGACGTAACAGTTATGATTGATGCCAAGTTCATATCCGGCACTTGCGACGGGATTTTAACCTGCCTGGATGAGGCGGACATCAATCAGTCAGCAGTCGGCGCCGTGACCTGCAATGACATTTCGATAGGCGACATCACGGTCCTCATAGACTACCTCTTCATAACCGGTCCAGCACTCGGTCTTCCTAATTGCCTATAGGGACTATCCTGTCCTTGTATCCTGACAGCCACCCCGGCGCGTGCCGGGGTGGCATTTGTTTGTGATTGACCAGATGCGGAACTTCATCGGCCCCGAACGCACTCTTCCCGATTTGCCGGTGAATCCACCCTTTTGATCCGACCTGGACATGGCAAGGTCAATTCGGCGCGCTGGAAGTCAAAAATACCGGACCGTCGACTTTCTCGAACTTGATCCTCGCTGTTACAGGGTCGCTTCAAAAAAAAACAGTTGTCACCAGCAACGGGAGGTGCGTATAGCCACCAGAGCAGTCGGGTCAGGGATACCATATGGATTCAGCAAGGCTATTGGATCTACCCCATCCAACCAAACCGCCTAAGGGTGAAGTAGCGTGCATGACATTGTGGGGGTTGTTGACCGGCTGCGCATTGGCGGTAGTACGAATGACTCAGCCGGCGAGCTTTATCCAAAGAAACTGCCTCCAACCGGCGATTCAGGCAATTATGAGTGCCGCGATGGTTGTGGTTGTCATCAGGGCGACCGCTGCGATTCTTTCTGCATGAACTGTTTTAACCTGACGAATAAGCGAGGCCTACATCTTTACACGGACTGCCCAGCCCACCAGACACCCCCGGTAACCGTCCGTTCAGCTCATAGAACCGAGACATTTATGAAACCACAAACCGAACACCACGGGTGCGCCGGTAGATGCCCTCTTTCGGGAGTCTGCGCCACGCACACGCCCTCTCCTTGTTGCTGGGCTGTCCACGCGAGTTGATGCTCATCATGAAGGCACCAATCAGTGAACACTGGCGGTCTCTGACGCCGCGTCAAGCATGGGCCTCGATCGCGCTGGCTATGCTGCTGGAGCTGCCGGTGCGATGGATCGTCCGACCTGACATGCCGTTCCTGCGCCCCGGAAACCCCTGGTTCAACCTCCAGCTCCGGATTGCCAACGAGCTTGGATTCGTTCTTGTCGTAATCGCCGGGGCCATAGTACTAAGAGCACGACCGTCGGCCTGGGGGGTTGCCCTGCGAAGATGGACCCGATGGGAGTGGATCGCATTTGCAACGATCGGGGCGATCGAACTCGCGATAGTAATCGCCGCCGCGGGAGCTCGATGGCCGCGTCTCGCTGAAGCAGGGTTCCTGGGATCGGGTCTCT
>JBFMGC010000074.1 GCA_040752815.1 Candidatus Zixiibacteriota bacterium | reverse complement strand
TGAGGCCGCTGATCAGGTCGCGGCGCGAAACCGCCCCGGTCCGCACGAGTTGCGCAATCAGCATGACCGCGTCATACCCCAGGCTGGCCAGGCGCTGCGGCTGCTGGCCGTAACGGGCGTCGTATTCCGATGCAAACTTTACATACTCCTGGCTGCGCTCGAGTTCCAGAAACGGCGACGGGAACACCGCTCCGCGCGTGACCTTGTCGCCGAGCCGATAGACGTTGTCATCGCCCCAGCCGTCGGAACCAAGATAGAACGCGTCGATCCCATAAAACTCGAGCTGCGGCAGCAACAGTCTTAGCTGCTCCGCGGAACCCGGCAGATACAGGCAATCGATCTTTGCCGGAACCGCCTCGAGGTCGATTGTATCCCCGCGGTCGTTGATGTATGCAGCGGAATCTACCGGGCCACGCAGCAGAATGTTCTTTAGGTCGCGGACATACTGCCCAAAGTCACGATCACGCGGGCGGTAATACTCAGTGGCAACAATGACACCGCTCAAAGCCTCAAAACGCTCCGCGAATGCCCGCGCCATGCGCATCTGATCGGCGGTGGTAGGCGTGATGATAGCCGCTGAGTCGGCGCCACGCCGGACCGCCGCATACTCAGCCGCCCGAGCGCCCTGTAATTCGATATTGGGCGAAAGCTGAAAGACACATTCCGACAACAGGGTTAACCCCGATTGAGTCGCTGCCGGCGCGATGAGCGGCAGGGTCTCGCCGCTGAGCACAGCCGAGGCCACCGCGGCCTCGTCGCTGGTAAGCGGCCCGATAATCGCATCGGTGGCTCCGTGCACCAGTTCCCGGACCAGGCGACCGGCATCGATCGGGTCACCCTTGGTGTCGTACGGCACCAGGTTCAACTTTTTGCCGGTGTCGCGGCGAAACTGCTCGGCGGCAATTACCGCCCCGTGGTAGATTTCTTCCCCGAACGATTGCATCTCGCCGGAGAACGGCAACAGCAGGGCTAGTTCCAGAACCGAGTTCGAAGCCTTGGCGGCGGGGCTGTCTGATACCTGGGGTTTGTCACTGCAAAGACCGCGAAGGCTGTGTGCGACCGCCGTGTCCGCCCGCGCCGCGAGCGCCCGTGCCACCGGCTCAATGAGTTCGCAGCGACGGGCCGGATCCAAACCGGCGAAATCCGCCTCGGTCAGCGCGACCGTGCGAGCGCCCGACACTGCCTCCACGAGCGATACTACAATCAGATCGTCGAGCCGAAGATCCTGTGACAGGCGATACCCGTCGATATACGCCTCGACCGCGTAATCGAGCTGGCCCTTCAAGTAATAGGCATTCCCCTGAAAGAAATAAGCGTGCGCAATCAGGTTCGAGCTCGGAAACCGATTAATGAAACTCAAAAGGACATTGAGCGCCTCGGAACGGTTTCCGAAATACAACTCCGCCTTCGCGCGATTGAAAATGAACAAATCGAGGTTTTTTGAGTCCGGGAACTTGTCGGCCAGACGGGCGAATTGGCGAGCGGCTTCGAGATAGTCCCCGTCGCGGAGCAGGAGCCTAGCGCGAGTGTACTCGGAGACCACCTCGGGACGGTCGTCAAGAGATTCGACCGCCGAAACAACCGTGGCGGTCGACCAGAGCGTCACCGCCAGCAACGTCAGCCGCAGTCGTGACAGCATTTACAGGGAGTATTTCCCGAAATCCTCAGGATTGATTTTCTTGAGCCGTTCGCGCAATGATTCGCGATCAGTCGGCATCGGAGGCGCTTCCTGATCGTTCCGGGGCCTCGGCTCGAACAGCTCGGCATTGACAAAAATCGGACAGCCGGTCTTGAGCGCGAGGGCGATCGAATCCGACGGGCGAGCGTCAAGTTGGCGCCCCTTGCCGTTACGCGCCAGATGCACCACCGCATAAAACGTTTGATCGCGCAATTCGGTGATCTCCACTCGGACCACGCGCGCCTCCAGCGACTCAATCGCCTGTTTCATCAGATCGTGCGTGAGGGGACGTTTGGACGTCACGCCGGAGAGCTCCATGGCAATCGCCCAGGCCTCGGCGTGGCCGATCCAGATCGGCAAAACCTTGTTGTCGTCCTCGGGCGATAGAATTACTACCGGCGTATTGGTAGTCATGTCCAGCGCCAGCCCCTCGAGCTTGACCTGCACCATCTTCATAGCGTCAAATCTTCTTGACTACCCAGACCTTGCAGTTGGCAGTCACATCCTTGCCGATCCTGATCGGCACCGTATAAACACCGAGCGCCTTGATTGGTTCATCCAGTTGCACGGTCCGTTTCTCGACTGTGATTCCCTGCTCCTGGAGCATGTTGACGATGTCCTGGCTCGTGACTGAACCGTAGAGCTTGTCTTCCTCGCCGACCAGAACCTCGGCCGACAGCTCGATCTTCTCGATTTTGTCCCGCAGAATTTCAGCGGTGCGCTTCCGCTTGCGGTCCCGTACC
Source organism: Candidatus Zixiibacteriota bacterium (assembly GCA_040752815.1). Classification (NCBI taxonomy): domain Bacteria; kingdom Pseudomonadati; phylum Candidatus Zixiibacteriota; species Candidatus Zixiibacteriota bacterium. Next base: position 7,411 of record JBFMGC010000074.1, on the reverse strand, counting down.
GCGGTTTGCTTGGCGATCTCGCCGATGGCCCTCAGGTTGGCCTTGCTGGCTGGGATCGCCAGGTTCCTGGGGATGAGATAGTTACGGCCGAACCCGGCCTTGACCTCGACTGTCTGGCCGGAGCGGCCGACATCGGGAACATCTTCTCGCAGTATTACTTTCATATCTACCTCGTGATTAGTATACGCAATAATCAAGTCTTGTCCAACTCAATTGATGGGCGCGAAACTTTGCGCCAGTCAGCAAAACTGTCAACGAATCCGAGCAGTACAGAGCCCAGATAACCGAGCAGGCCCGTAAGCGTCAACGCGATATAGAAAACTACCCGGATGGCCAAAGGCATTCTGAGCCGGCGCAGGGCGTGGGCAATCAGCGCCAGTCCGCCCACACAGTAAAAGACCGACAGCATCATGAGCAGGTTGTCGGCCACCAGCGCAACCAGTTCGCCGCCAAACAGGCGGCCCAGCGCGGCCACTATCAACACCGGCGTTAACGTAAAAGGGACCTTCCACCGGGCAAACGGCGCCAGCGCGGCAGGGGAACCGGCGGCAGCAAAGTCCCGACCGAGCAGCCACAGAAAGCCGACCGTGAACTGCACCAGCAGGTTCATCAGCGTAGCAGCCGGAATCAGTCTGGTGACGGTGTGGATCACATTCTCCAATTGGGTGGCATAGTCGGTCACAGCGTCAGGGTGATAGCCGAGCGAGATCAGTCCCGCCGAAAAAGTACCGGCACTTTCGCGACCAATCGCCTCGAACACAATCATGAGACGATCCCAGGTCGGTGCAAACATGACTATCCCGCCAATCATCACCACCATCGCCCCGAAGACGAAAGATCTTAGACCTTTGTCTCCGCCTCGAAGCCGCCGGCCCACGACTATTCCTGCCGCCGGTATCATGAGCGTCTCACCGATCATCATGAGCCTGTAATCCGCGTGACAAACCACCAACCCGGCCGCTAGGCCGACTGCCGCAGCTGACACCACTTGCCAATAGCGATCGACTGCCGCGAGCAGAGCCGTCGACCGATACAGGTAGATCGCGACACCATAGGCTGCCACCAGTGTCACCAGCGTAAGCGGCACAAACTCCGACCGCAGCGCCACCCCGTACTTTGCGAGGGGCAACAGCGCCAGCAGAATCGCCGGCACCAGAGCACTGGTGGGGCGAGGTCCCGCCGCAGGCGGTCCCGGGGCCGTCACCGCTGATCCCAACTCAGCGGAAGGATTCACTCTCAAAGGCCAGAATCGCCATGTGCCGACCACGCTTGATAGCGGTGGTCAGCTTGCGCTGATGACGAGCGCAATTGCCTGAAATCCGGCGCGGCACAATTTTGCCCCGTTCCGTGACGAAACGGCGGAGCAAGCGCTCATCTTTGAAATCGATGAAGTCGATTTTGTTCTCGCAGAAGCGACAGACTTTCTTTCTCCTGCGCATTCCGTATTCGGCCATGTTAACCCCTTTCCTCAGCTTTCGTCATCTACACCTTCAACTTTTGGCGTATCGTGGATGCCCGGTGCGGGGATTCGCCCCTCACCTGGTCCCGATGACCGCCCGTGGCGCCCGCGATGGTGATAGCCGCCGTAGCGCGAAGGGCGCTCGTCTTGTCCTTCGACATCCATGCGATCCATGGAATCGTCGAACAAGCCGTGCGACTCGGCCATCGGATCACCCTCGAATTTGATCGTGAGGTAGCGCACGTACGGCTCCTCGAGTTTGTAATGCCGCTCCAGCTTTGGCAGCACACCCGGCTCGGATTCGAAAATGATGCTGGTGTAGTACCCCTGCACCAGACCGGCCACCGGAAATGCCAGGCGGCGCGTGCCGATACGGTTTTCGCGGAGGATTTGGCCCCCGTCGTTTTTGATGATGTCGACAACCGCGGTTACCTGGCGGTCGATCGTGGCATCATCTGCCTGGGGGTTGACAACAAAAGTAGTTTCGTAGCGTCTCAAGAGTACCTCCCTTCGGACGTCAAACTACGTTCTTCAGTTCAAACGGCCCTGCCGGGTTACTCTTCGTTCGGCAAGGCAGGGTTTATATTATATTTTGACATCGCCTCTTCGAAGCGATGCGTGGCGCCAAATATAACAGCTTCGGCTGCAAGCGCAACCATTCTTTCGACCGCTTCCATTTCCTCCGGGAGAAACCGGCTGAGGACGTAATCCGCTGGATCGACACCTTCGGGGGGACGCCCGACCCCCAGGCGCAGCCTCGGAAAGCCCAGGGTGCCAAGTTGTTCTATAATGGACGCCAACCCGTTATGGCCACCATCGGAGCCTTCCGCGCGGAAGCGGAGGGCACCGATCGGAAGGTTGAAATCATCGACCACAACCAACATCTCCGCCGGACTGATGGCCAATTTTCCCAAAATCTGCGCGACTGCCAGTCCCGATCGATTCATGAACGTGGTGGGCCAGGCCAGCGTCAGCGTCCTCTCCGTATCTTCGTGTGGGAGTTTGGCTTGCGACCAGCGAAACAACGGTCTTTTGGGGTTGTCAGTCGCTTTGAGCGTTTTAGCCACGCGCGCAACTACTTCAAAGCCCAAATTGTGCCTTGTCCCCACATACTTCCGCCCCGGATTACCGAGGCCGATGACTAGTGATTGGCCGATCACCGCTGCCCCAGGAGAATTGTCGGCGCAAGGCGTCTCACGAGGTTTTTGACCCCAGGAAGCGATACCCCACCCCCCTGATCGTCTCGAAATAGACCGGCTCCTTTTGATCGGCCTCGAAGATCTTGCGGAGCTTGAGCACAAAATTGTCGATCGTACGGTTGGTCGGAAAGGCGCGATACCCCCAAACCGCATCGAGCAACTGATCGCGGCTGACCACCTGGCCGGGGCGTTCAATCAGATACTTCGCGACCATACACTCGCGACGAGTGAGCGCGAACTTTCCGCCCGGACCTTCGGCCTCGAAAGTACGGAAGTTAATCCGTCGGCCATCGAATTGGAACTCGCTGGAAGTCTGCTTGTCCCCCTCGACCAACCATGCCTGCCGTCGGAACACGCTAGCCACTCTCGCGAGAAGCTCTTTCAATTCGAAGGGCTTGGTGATGTAATCATCGCCGCCCGCAATGATTCCTTCGGCGCGCTCCTCGGCCTGACCCCGGGCTGTTAGGAACATGATCGGTACTGTCTCCCCCATCTCGCGCAGGCGACGGCAGATGGTGAGACCGTCCATGCCGGGCAGCATGATGTCGAGCAGAACCAGGTCGATGTTGCCGTCGGCGAAAGCGTTCAGAGCATGGCTGCCGTCAGCTACTTGCACCACCTGGTATCCCTCCGCTTCGAGGTTCATGGCCAGCCCGTCGGCCAGGCTGCTGTCGTCCTCAACCAATAGAATCGTCTTCACTTCACCCTCTCCAATGGCAACGTGATAATGAACTCGGAGCCGAGCCCAGGGCCCTCGGAGCGCGCGGTCACCTCGCCGCCGTGGGCGCGAATCATCTCGCGGCACAAATAAAGTCCAAGGCCGGTGCCGCGACTGGCGCGGGTCATCTCATGCCCGACCCGATAGAACCGCTCAAAAATCGGCCCCAGTTCCTGTTTAGCGATACCCACCCCCTTGTCCGTGACCGTGATGATCGCCTGGCGTTGGTTGCGACGCAGCGTAATGGTGACATCAGCGGCTGCGCCGCCAGAGTACTTGACCGTATTGTCAAGTATTGCGGCAATAGCTCGAGTGACCACCGGAGCATCGGCTTGCACAATGACTCCTGGTTCGATGTGCCGGGATATCCGCGGCGAAGTCGGCTCGCCGCGGTCTGCCAAGCTGTCGGCCGCTGAGTTCAACAATTTGGCAAGATCGACGGATTGGAGGTTGAGTTTGAATTCACCGGTCTCAAACCGTCCGGCCTCGAGAATATCCTCCACCAGTCGCTCCAGCCGTCGCAGGTCCTGTTTGATTCGCGGAATCACCGCCTGTTTGCGCACGGCCGGAATCTTGTCCGACTGGAGGGTGTCGATGTAGATGCCGATTGACGCGAGCGGCGTTTTCAGTTCGTGGGTGACAGCCATCAGGAAATTCTCCTGACGCGTGCGCAGTCGATCCGCCTGCAGCAACGAACGATAGATTAACCAGACGCCTATCAGAACGAGTAGAAGAAAGACCACCCCCTCCGAGCCGAGCATGATCTGCCGACGGATTTCCTGCTGGTGCAATTCTTCCACATATTCGGCACTGGCACCCAGTTGGGCGGCCATATCGACTTTCTCGTCCGTCAGCCGCGCCATGAAGATGATCCACCACGCCGCCATGGCGAGGACGAACGCGACCAGAACCAGGAAGATAACCAGCGCTGTCCTGGGGGAGAGACTTCCGAGCTTCATGGGAGTTTACTCATGGCGTACATACGGTGTCTTCACAGCGCGACCCGTCCCAAGCGCAGCGAGTTGGTCACTACGAACACCGACGAGAGGCTCATCGCCAGAGCGGCTATGATCGGCGAGAGTGTCAGCCCGGTTGCCGGATAGACAAGCCCCGCCGCGATCGGGATAGCGATCACGTTATAGAAAAACGCCCAGAAGAGATTTTGGCGGATCGTTTTCATCGTCAGGTTCGCCAGCTCGAACATGCGCACCACCCCGATAAGCTGTGGTCGTACCAGGACCACGTCGGCCGTTTCAATCGCCACCTGTGTGCCGGTGCCGATTGCTACGCCGATCGTCGCCGCCGCCAGAGCGGGGGCGTCATTGATGCCGTCGCCGATCATCGCCACGCGAAATCCGGCCCGGCGATACGATTCCACAATGACTTTTTTCTGCTCCGGCCTGATCTCAGCCTCGAAATGCTCCAGCCCGAGTGAGCGGGCCACTCCCGATGCGGTCGCGCGGTTGTCACCCGATATCATCGTGACACGCTCCATCCGCGCCTTGAGTCGTTCGACCACCTCACGGGCGTCGCTGCGTGATTGGTCCGCCAGTGAGAGCAGGCCGATTACCTGGCCGTCGCGTGCGACAAACACCACCGTGCGACCGGCTTCCATCTCTTTTTCGCCCTGAAGCAGGCTGGGGCCGAAGTTTGTCCCTTCCTGCTCGAGAAGATTGCGGCTGCCGATCAGCAAAGTGCGCCCATCGCACTCCCCCACCATGCCGAAACCGGGCTTCGCTTCTACCTTGCGCACCACGACCGGCTGAATCTGGCGGAGTTTCATAAAGCGCACCACCGCCCTGGCCACCGGATGCTCCGATTCTGCTTCTATGGAGCCAACCATCCTGATCAGGTTCTGCTCGGCCACCTGGCCGAATGTCCGGACGGTGACCACGTCGAGATGTCCCAGGGTAAGCGTGCCGGTCTTATCGAAAGTCACGGTGTCTATCGACGCCAGTTCTTCGAGAATATCGCCCCCCTTGATTATTATACCCTCGCGCGCGCCGCGCCCTGTGCCGACCAGCACCGCCGCCGGAGTCGCCAATCCAAGCGCGCAGGGGCAAGCGATTATCAAAACCGCAACCACCGATCTCACGAGCATCCCGCTTTCGGGCGCCAGCAGATACCAGAGGAGGCCGGTCACCAGAGCAATCCCCAGGACTATCGGCACGAACACCGACGCCACCCGGTCGGCGAGTTTCTGCACCGGCGCCTTGCGGGCCTGCGCCTCTGATACCAGACGAATGACTCCGGCGACAAAACACTCCTCGCCGGTGGCGGTCGCCCTCATTTTGAACGACGTATTCCCGTTGATCGATCCGCCGATCACGGTGTCGCCAACTTTCTTCTCGACCGGCAGCGACTCGCCGGTCAGCAGCGATTCGTCCAGTACCGGCTCGCCCTCGATGATTTCCCCGTCGGCGGGCACCTTGCCGCCGGGTATCACCAGCAGGATCATGCCGGGTTGCAACGCAGCTGTTTCTATCTCCAGGGTGACGTCGTTGATTAACGCAGTGGCTTTCTCCGGACGGAGTTTGATCAGCTCTTCGATCGCTCTCCCCGCCCGCCGCTTGGCCCGAGCTTCAAGATATCTTCCCATCAGAATCAAGGTTATGATCATGCCGGCTGACTCGAAGTACAGGTCCTCGTGCCGATGCCCGCCGGGCTGCCACAGGGCATAAAGACTCCAGCCAAAAGCAGTCAGGGTCCCCATCGCGATCAGGGAGTTCATGTTCAGGCGCAGATGGCGAAGCTGGAGCGCGGCATCGCCGAGGATAGGCCTTCCGGGCCAGACAAGTATGGCGGCGGCGAGCGCGGCCTGGATTAGACCATCGACCAGAGGCGAAAAGAGCGAATGCCGTCCCAACATGGGGAGCATCGCGACGAACATAAGTGGAACAGTCAAGAAACCCGCGATCAGCAGCCTCAGGCGGGCGGAAGCCTCCTCCTCCAAATTGGCGGCGAGAACGTCAGGTATCCCCGGGCGGGCGCCGTAACCGAGTTTCTTGATTCGGTCGATTATGGCGGTTTCGTCCAGGTGGTTTCGATCATAGGTGACCACCGCCGACCTAGTCGCCAGGTTCACGCGACAGTCCGAAACTCCTGCCAGCCCGGCCAGTCCCTTTTCGATACTGGCGACACAACTGGCGCAGTGCATCCCGGAGATGCTAAGATTTAGTTTTTCGTTACTGGCCACGGACGGAATATAGATAGCCCCAGGCTGTCAGAACAAATGCAAAGGAGAGGGCTAACGAATGCCCAGCAGGAAAAGCAGATGCGGGCACCGCCGGAGTAATTCCTTGCGGATTCGAGACCTTGCCCGGTGCAGATACCAACGGACCGTGGCTTCGGGCATTTCCATAATTCCGGCCACGTCGTCAACCTTTCTTTCGCCGATATCCCGAAGCAGGAACGCCGAGCGCTGCTTGGCATTGAGCTTGTCGGCCGCGTTTCGAATCTCCGTGCGCAGACGCTCCCTGAGATAGGTGAGCTCCGGCCCAGTTTCCTGTCGCTCCTCGACCTCAGAGAAACTTTCGAGCGACTCGTGCTGGTGACGCTGATTGCGGCGGATATGATCGATCGACGCGTTAACCGTGATGCGGTAAAGCCAGGTGTAGAACTTCCGGTGATCATCGTAGCGGTCGATATTGCGCGCCATCTTGACAAAAACATCCTGGGCAATATCGGCGGCTTCATCATAATCCCGAACCATACGATATGCCAGCGACGTCACCGGGTTTCGGTAGCGCTGGACAATTCGGGCGTAGGCCTGCTGATCTCCCCGTCGAAACGCGTTGACCAGGCGACGAGTTTCGTGCTCGTCATCCGGGGTGAGATCGACACCCTGAAAGGACGGTTCTTTGGACGGTAGTTGGGCCATCATCACCAGCTTCCCGACACACCCCATACACGGGGCTGGACACAAATTCAGTAGTAAGTTACAGAGGAGTTCCTGGCGTGACACGGACAAAATGCATCTTTTTAGTCTATTTAACCGATCCCGGCAGGGCAAAAAATGAAGCCCCGCCGGGCGGG
>JBFMGC010000073.1 GCA_040752815.1 Candidatus Zixiibacteriota bacterium | reverse complement strand
CTTCGTATACTTTCCCATCAGCGTATCCTTTCGTCGGCCGTGTCTCCACACGACCGGTTTCGGTTTAGATTTCACCGAAAGGCTACGCTACTTTTTTGCCTATTTCCACACCTTTTGAAATTAACTCCACTCCCTTATCGCCACCATGGCCCAGGGGCCTCCTCTCCCAACCGACACCGGTCTGTGCCCATGAGTGATGATAAGCACCGCTGGTCAGATCATATATACTCTGAAGTACATTGACGTATGTGACATTAAACGAATTCACTGCACTGTCTGGATACCCACACGGCAGACCGTACCTAGCCTTTATCTTCGCGCTGGTGCCGGTGCATCCAAGAACGGGTATGTGAAGCGTGCAATACTTACGACCACTTGCGCCACCGACTCTGGTGCAACACGCGTGGTCCTCGCTGGTGCCATAGCTTTGAACTTCGGTGAGTGCGGCCGTTGCAGCTCTCACTCTTGCCTTAGGGTTTCCTATGTCCGCGCTATCCGTTGTTTCAAAGACTTGAAGTATATAGCCTCCGGCCGGTACGTCACTCCAATATCCAACCTGTATAGATAGCGGCACGTCCTGATACGGCCCGATCAGGAACGTCGCCTCCCCGTGGGCCACCAGTCGGTCGTGATCCATCAGCCCTAGCCATACGTATCGGCCGCTCCCAGCGTCGCCGCCCGCTGCAACAGTGTGAGTTTCACTATTGCAGGCCAACTCCGGCTCCTCGGTGTCACCGTCTCCTCCAGTGTGCCCTGGTCCGGGACGACCTGATCCGGGTGGCGGCGGATCAAAGATGCACTCCAAGAAGTCACAGTCGCAGGAGACGCAAGTCAACCCAACTAACATCACCAGCAGTATGAGTCTCATTATTTCACCACCACCATTTTCTGAGTTGCTTCGAACTCGCCGGCTTTGAAACGGGCGAAATAAACCCCGCTGGCGATCTCCTGTCCGTCCGCGCTCCGGCTGTCCCAATCAACCGTATACCGACCCGGCGGATACTCCCGGTCAGCCAGGGTGGTGACTTTCTGACCTAATATATTGTACACCTCAAGCGTGACATGAGCGGTTTGCGGCAGGCCGAACCGGAACGTAGTCGTCGGGTTGAAGGGGTTGGGGTAGTTCTGGTCAAACTCGTAATCTATAGCCGGATCTTCTGTCATCTGGGAGATTTCAAGATCAGATAGTGTCCGGTATCTACCTTTAGCGCTAAAAAGGGAGCTCATGTCAAGCAGCGGATTGTCGTGAGGCGGCAGGGCCGCGACCGGCACGACATTGGTCTTCACTGCCAGTTTCTGTGTTACCCGGAAAGTCAAGCGCCCGATTACTCCATCAGGTTTGAAAAAGACGCCCGCGTCCAACCGCCTGTAGCGGCACTCTCAATGAAGCAGATTCGGATGATTCGCCTTCAGCCATGCGGTAGCTTTCTTGCCAAGCTCAACCGCCAGCCGCATCGCGGCGTCAGCCTCGGTGTCGGAAATCATATCAACCGAATCGTATGTGGCTGTATGGCGCATTTTCCTGATCTTGTGTAGCAATCTAATTGAATCGGCGTTAGCGGTGGTCATTGTGAACATAAGTGAATCAATAGTTCGCTCGTGTTCGCGCTCCCGTCCTGGCCTATAGCCGCAGGCATACAACGCGGCACGGGCGCAGCGCAGGGCGGCGGCATATGCCATATTCAACCTCCACCCGGCAGCGATTCCTTTGATCTCGGCGCTGCGCAAGTCCTCTTCGGCAGAATGCAACAGCGCCTGAATTTCCTCAGCACTGGTTTCGTGCAAATGAAGCCAATTATTCTGCAGCCAGTCTTCTAAGCTCATCCTCTGTCCCGATTATGAATTCCTTGTCTGACTTCACAACCGACCTCACAAAGTGGTTCTTCTGAGAATACTTCGCCTTGAATTCTGCGTCCGAGAAGAGGCCGGGATTGACTTCCCGGCCAATGTCATGTTCAACGGGTGTTAATGCGCTGACCAACTCGCTAAGAGGAACACGCCCGACAATGAAAAGATCGACGTCGCTACCCGCAGCTTCTTTGCCCTTGGCGAACGACCCGTAGATGAAAGCGACTTTGATCTTCTTCTCAAGCGGTTTTAAGGCCTCCCTCACCTGGCCAAACACGCCAAACGTCTTGAATACGATGTTGCGCAAATCTGGAAAGATCGGATTGTTCTTGTTTACCGAGTAGAATGTCTGATGGCCTCGCTTCTCACCGCTCAGGATACCCGCTTCGGTTAACGTCTTCAGTTCTCGTTGCACAACGCCCTGTCGTGTACCGGTAAGGCGGACTACTTCCGAGAAATAGAATTGTCTATCCGAATTAAGAAAGAACAGAGCCAAAACCTTGCGTTTTGTCCCCGGGAAAAGGGCGGTAATCATGCTTCCAATCTTTGTACCCATTTAGGGTAAGAACGTACCCAGATTGGGTATTGTTGTCAAGTCAAAAACTTGGGTCGAGTTTGCAGACCTGTAAGACCTGACGACTGGATTGAGAGAAAGTACTGGGAGAGTGAGGTTTGGAATATTGCCGTGGCCGTAATCTAATGGCAAACAATGGGATATATATGGCGGGGTTGACGAGACTCGAACTCGCGGCCTCCTGCGTGACAGGCAGGCGTTCTAACCAGCTGAACTACAACCCCGTCTCTGAGTACCGTCGACAGGCTCGGCATTGCGCTGAAACCGTCACCGGAGTCATCCAGTTCGTCCGCCGCCCATCAAAATGGGCGATACTGGATTCGAACCAGTGACCCCCTGCGTGTAAGGCAGGTGCTCTAACCAGCTGAGCTAACCGCCCAATGGCTCCTGCACAGCCAAGGTTACCCAATATACCAATTGCCCCCAAAAGCGCAAGAGATTGTGAAGATTCATCGGTTCCGGCCGCCAGAACCTCGGTCCCCCGGAGTGCAGCCAACCCACCTGCCGAGCTTGATCAGATGCCGGACGGCCGCCCGGCGGTCGTGCCAGTGAACATCGCAGTCGCGTCCGTTGGCCAGGGTATCAGAGCGGTGGCCGGGTACCCGAGTCTCGTCGCGCAAACCCCGGCCTGTTTCGGGCGTACTTCCGGCTACTGGGTCATCTGGTTGTCCGGGCCGGTGTCCGGCTTTCCCTTCGCCATGATCGCAAACGGGATGAGCAGGTAACCGAGCACCAGTAAAATCGGTGCGACAGTGAGTGTAAGCGGGTGGTTGGGATCGTCGCCGTACCCCAGGCAAATGTAGCCGATCACGATGATGACCAGCGCCACTGCAAAGAGAACATAGTTCTTCCGGCCGAACGGCCAGTCAAACGACGGAGCCTCGGCAACTTTCGGTTTGGAGAGTTTAGCTGCCATAGTCAGTCCCTATTAACGAAAACAAAAGCCCGGGTGTCAATAGACATAAGGTTGCCCCTGCGCGCTGCTTTTCTCCCGGTTGTACACGGCCGCCAACCCAAGCGCCCAGACGAGCATAAGCAAGACACGGACTTCCTCGTCGGAAAAGGTCGCCTCGCTCAGCGATTCCACGAAAAACACGAGAGAGCCGACCAACGCCACCGCGAGAGAGCGTCGCTGGCGTGAGCCTTCACCCCAATGGCGACGGCCTCGCCACAGCGAGCGCAGGGCCGACACCCACAAGAGGGCGAAAGTCGCCGCTCCAGGGATCCCAGAGCGGCAGGCGGCCTCAAGAAAGTCGTTGTGCGCGTGCTGATACCAGAAGCGATCGGATACCGATGTGTCGAGCCGCTCGTGATATTCCCGCCCGAAATTGCCCGGCCCGACACCGGTCAGCGGGTGCGCTATCGCAATATCGAGCGAGCGTTCCCAGATAAAGAGCCGCCCGCCGGGCCAGTCGCGATTGAAGTGCCAGCCCAGTTCGACTGAGAAGCGGCTGCGCACGGTGGGGGTCAGCACACCAATCGCCAGCACTACCAGCAGGACCGCCCAGCCGAGACGCCGCCAGGGGCGCGGCATAATCGACGGCAGCACCACCAGACCGACCAGGGCGGCTAACATCGGGCCGCGTCCGCCACAGAGGAGGACCGCGATCAAGCCGAGGATACTCGCGAGCAGGGCGAGGGTTTGCCAGCTTAACAGGGGACGTCTCAAGAAGCCGGCAGATGAGGGCATCTGCCGGGCACCTGACATTGATGGCGGTGTAGTTGAATCATCGGAATCGGCAGATGAGGGTCCGCCCGCGGCGGACCGGGCACGTGGCGTTACAGGTGTGCGTTGGAGAAAGGCCCAGGCCAGCACGCAGAGGGACGCAATCGCCGCCACATTGCCGAATGTCAGCGCATGAGCAAACGTGCCACGCACGCGAGGGTTTGTCTCAAGAAGGGGCGTGAAACCGTCGGGCCAACTATACTGCACGCCGAACCCAGCCATGATCAGCGCGGCGAGCGAGACCAGCAGCAGCCCCAGCGCGAGCACTTTCATGGCGCGATCCGGAAAAGTGGTGTCGCGCCCGAGGTAGATTCCTATCGGAATCACGGCAAACAGCCATTCCTCGCGGATATTATCCAGGGCGCGGAGTGGCTCCCCTTGCAGCAAACAGACGAGCACCAGCCAGCCGATATAAATCGCTACGGCTGCCCAGAACCACTGAAGCCCGCCGCCAAACGGATTGAAACGTTCGCTCACCGCGGCTATCACAAACAAAACTGCGGCGATCCCCAAGGCCGATTGCGAAAGCGATATCGAGAACGTGGATGCGAAAACAAAAAGCAGAAAAAAGAAGGTCAGCAGCCGCCTGAGCATGGCAGTAACGTGCGGCCTCAGGCGAACAGATCGCGCTCGACCATCTCTACCAACTGGTGAATCATGAACAGGTGCTCTTCCTGAATACGCTGGGTGGAGCGATGCGGCACGATGAGCGGTTTGTCGACCTGTTTACCTAACTGGCCTCCGTCGCCGCCAAGCAGTCCCGCGGTAATGATTTGTTTCTGGCGAGCGGTTGAGACAGCACGGACCAGATTTTCAGAGTTCCCAGACGTGGATAACACGATCAGCATATCCCCCCGGTGGCCGAGCGCCTCCACCTGGCGCGCGAAGATATGCTCGAATCCGTAATCGTTGCCGACGGCGGTGAGTATCGCCATGTCGGTCGAGAGCGCAATCGCCGGTAGCGCTTCACGGTTGCGGTCGCCGCTCAACCGCACCACCATTTCGGCGGCAAAATGCGATGACATCGCCGCCGACCCCCCGTTGCCGGCAAGCAGTATCTTTCCGCTCGAGCCGATCACACCGGACATGATCCCGGAGAGCTCGAGCATCTTAAGACCCAGATGATCGACAGTCGCCTTGCGCACCTGGGCGGCTTCCTCCGCCTGGCGAATAAGCTCGATCAGAGCATCGTTATGGTTCATACCTTGATCGTCTCCCTTGGGTGGGTGGCCGCGGTTAACTCTCGAAGACGGTCGAGGCCGGATTCGTTTTCTACCCGCGTCCCCATGACAATGAACGAGGCCCCGGCGGCGATACGCGTGGAACAATCTTCGGGAGTACTAAGCCCACCGCCGACTAAGACTGGGACATCCACTGTGTCTGTCACCGCCTGCACCATATCGATCGGCACCGGCTGGCCCGCTCCGGAACCGGCCTCAAGATACACCAATTGCATACCGAGATACTGCGCCGCCAGCGCGTGGGCGCAGGCGATATCCGGTTTAGAGCGTGGGATCGGCAGCGTGCCGGAGATGAACTGCACCGATGTCAGCGGGCCGGATTCGATAAGCATGTAGCCGGTTGGTATCGCCTCAATATTGGCTGCTTTGATGAACGGTGCGCCCTTGACCTGCTCGTCAATCAAGTATTGGGGATTGCGGCCGGAGATCAGCGACGTAAACAGGATGGCATCGGCATCGGGAGTGATCTGGGCGTGGGAACCGGGGAAGATGATCACCGGGAGCCCGGTGCGCGCTTTAATCTCTCGCACGGCCGACGGAAAATGCCCGGCCAGCATGAACGAAGTTCCCACTAAAATAGCGTCGACTCCGCACTCTGCGGCCGCCTCGGCTAGATTCAGATAATCTGAGTCGCGGCTGCGATCCGGGTCGATCAGGAGCAGGAAACCGCCGCCGCGGGCGGCGCGAGTTTCGAGGAGGCTGTCAAGTACGTGGGCCATAATTCCAGCTATCCGTTAAGCAGCGTGATCAGCTTCTTCTTGAGCAGTTCAGGATTGACCGCCGACGCGGTCCCGCCCTGGGCAAAGTTCGGCTTGCCGCCGCCGCGGCCGCCATGCTCGGCCAGCAGGTCCCGAAGCAGATTGCCGGCGTTTACCGAGTGTTTCTCAATTGCAGCCGAACTGGCAGCCAGCATAACAGCCGTCTTACCGTTAGTCATGCCCACGCCCAGCGCAACTACAGGTTGGTTCGATTCCTTGCGGCTGTCCATCCAGGCCGCCATGGTCTCGCGATCCGATTCACCAAAGTCATGCACCCAAACCGAGAGCGCCCCGACTTTGGTCTCTGAACCGAGAGACTGCCCGGCCCCTGATACCAGATCGGTCTTCAGTCTTCTGATCTCTTTTTGCAGCGCGGCGTTTTCAGTCCGAAGAGCCTCCACACCGGCGAGCAACTCCGATTCAGGGCGATTGAAACTGCTGCTCAGGCCCAAAACGAGCCGCTTGCGTTCGAGCATCTGTTTTTGCGCTTCGCGCCCGGTGACCGCTTCGAGACGGCGCACCCCCGACGCAATCCCCGTCTCGACTGTGATGAAGAACGGCCCGATTTGGCTCGTGTTCTGCACGTGTGTTCCGCCGCAGAGTTCTTTGGAGAATCCGGGCACTGAGACTACCCGCACCGTATCGCCGTATTTTTCGCCGAACAGCGCCATCGCGCCGGATTTCTTGGCTTCTTCGACCGGCATGATGTCGGTCTTGACATCAATGGATTTGAGTATCTGCTCATTGACCAGCCGCTCGACTTCAGCGATTTCGTCGGGCGACATCGGCTGATGGTGTGAGAAATCGAACCTGAGCTTGTCATCGCCGACATACGAGCCGGACTGCTTGACATGTTCGCCGAGAACTTTGCGCAAAGCGGCATGGGCGAGATGGGTGGCAGTGTGGTTGCGCATGATATCCCAGCGGCGCTCGGCATCGACTTGGGCGGTGACTGTCCTTGGTTCGACAAAGGTAACATCATCAAGTCTGTCATGAGGGACCGCTAACTCTTTTAAGTCCTCAAAGGTCCCCTTCGACATTCTACCGAGGTGCACATAGAACCACCCATCCAACAAGAAGATCTTATCAACTAAGACCACTACATTTCTTCCTCGAATCACACCCGTGTCGGTAATCTGTCCACCAGCCTCCACGTAGAAAGGAGTTTGATCTAAGATAAGAGCGTAAGTGACTTGTGAAGGGTCATCAAGTGTTTCGGCGTGTAGTACCTGTCTTACTATAGCTAATGACGAGAGTACTTCGTAGCCGACAAACTCGGTTTTCTCTCGTATATCTAGCTTCGTCTTGCGCAAGACATCCTCGATCGCCCAAGCTTGCCCTTCGAAGCTCGCCGCCCCTCGCGAACGCTCCTGCTGCGCCGCCATAGCCTTGTCAAAGCCCTCGCGGTCCAGTGCCAGGCCCTGCTCAGCAGCAATCGTCTCCGTCAAGTCGTAGGGGAAACCGTAAGTATCGTAAAGTCGAAACACGTCGCCGCCGGGAATGACACTGCTGCCGTTCGACTTCACTTCTCGCGCCAGTATGCTCAACAGCTCCAGCCCTGTGTCCAGAGTCCGCGCGAACGACTCCTCCTCCGCCTCGATCACGCTCACCACGTAATCCTTCTTCTGCCTGATCTCCGGATACACGTCGCCCATCTCACCCACCAGAGTCGGCACTAATTTGTGAAGAAACGGCTCTTTTGCGCCTAACTCACGGCCGTGGCGGGCGGCACGACGAAGAATCCGCCTGAGAACGTACCCGCGCCCCTCGTTGGAGATGCCCGCCCCGTCGGACAGGGCGAACGTCAGCGCCCGGATATGATCAGCCACGACATGATGCGACGGCACATGGTCTTCATAGCGTGAACCGGTAATCTCAGAAATCGATCTGATGAGACTTTGGAAGATATCGATCCCATAGTTGCTCTCGGCGTCGTTCATGATCGCCGTGATTCGTTCCAGGCCCGCGCCGGTGTCCACCGACGGTTTCGGAAGCTTCACCAGCTTGCCGTCGGGCATCTGCTCGAACTGCATGAACACCAGGTTCCAGATTTCGACAAACCGGTCGGTGTCGCCGTTAATGATATCGTTTGGGCCGTCGCCGAACTTCTCCCCCCGGTCAAAGTGAATCTCCGAACAGGGCCCGCATGGACCGATATCCCCCATCGACCAGTAATTGTCCTTCTTGCCGAACCGGAGAATGCGACCGTTTCTGAGTTCCGGTGCGAACTTGGCCCAAAGGCGATACGCCTCGTCATCGTCGAGATAGACCGTCGCGTACAGCCGGTCTTTCGGCAGGCCCAGCGTTTTGGTGACCCACTCCCAGCCGTATTCGATTGCCTCTGCCTTGAAGTAATCTCCGAACGAGAAATTGCCGAGCATCTCGAAAAACGTGTGGTGTCGGGCGGTGAATCCGACATTGTCCAGATCGTTATGCTTCCCGCCCGCACGGATGCATTTCTGCGACGAGGTCGCCCGGGGGAAATCCGGTTTCCGCTTGCCGGTGAACACGTCCTTGAACTGGTTCATGCCGGCGTTGGTGAACAATATCGTGGGGTCGTCGAAAGGGACTACCGGCGATGATTCCACCAGGCGGTGGCCGCGCTGCCGAAAGAATTCCAAAAAGGACTGTCTGACTTCGGAAGTTCTAATCGTCGTCTGCCTTTCTCGGACTACCAAACACGGCGCTGCAGGCGGCGCGGGCGGTTTCGTAGCCGAATCCGCGCCGGGAGAGGTAACTATATGCCTTGTCGCGGACCGATTCAACCTCTATCTGCTCCGGAACGGGCCAGCGCTGGCGCAGGGCCTGGATAGCACTTTGGATGTCGTCGATTTCGTCGAGCAGCGTGTCAACAGTCAACTCGGCCAGCATGCGGTCGATCATCTTTCGTCGCAGCACCGCCACCAGAAACGCCCGGCCGGCCGGTTTACGTTCGAGCGCCTGCTGCGCCAGTTTCATGGCCAATCGGGGGTCATCGATCAGGCCGCGCTTGCGGAACTTTTCGACAGTGGCCGCGATCAGCTTCTCGCCGAACCCTTTCCGCTTGAGCTTGACCACGATCTCTCCGGACGAGTGCTCGCGCACCGCCAGCAGGCGGGCCGTCTCACGGTCACACAGAAACCGCCCCGATTCCGCGAGAAGCTGGTCCATCTGGGCAGGAGTGATCGTCACGCCCGGTTTAAGGTTGTATCGGTAAACGAGATCAATGGGCAAGATAATATCTTCCGTCCGGCCGGAGACAGTGAGCCGCACGCCGCCCGGTTTCTCCTCGACCGAGATTATCTTAGGCTGATCGTCCATGCCGCCCGTAAGCTCCTAAACGCCACAATAATAGTCCGCCATTCTGACCAGATAAACAAAAATCCGCGCGGGATTTGCGTCTCGAAACGACACACAACTTGTTGGTTGACATCCCCCCAACTGTGCCCTATCATACCGACAGGACAAGAGAGCTCTAAGCTCACAAATGATATTAGGTTTGCTTGGCGCTGTTTTTCGCGACAATATATCAGCCTGAAATACAGTGACCTACGTTAGCTACAATTGCCGGCAGGCCCAAACGAAGGAATAGATGCTTTGGATTTACAGGGAAATATCGAAAAATTCGCCCTGGTCGAGATTCTCCAGTTGCTCGCCACCGGACGCAAGTCCGGCACGCTCGGAATACAGCACGACGACTCCATCATCATGATTTACTTCGAGGCCGGCGATGTCATCTACGCCTACGGCCCGCGCGAGACGTTTCATCTCGGCCAGTTGCTGACTGAGCGCGGGAAGAT
>JBFMGC010000072.1 GCA_040752815.1 Candidatus Zixiibacteriota bacterium | reverse complement strand
TCATGTTGGATGCGCTGTACACTTCCTTGACCTGTGAGAATCTTATAGGCTGTTTTGCGGAGGCAGATGTTAACCAATCCGGGGGCGCCACGCCCGGCTGCGGAGACATTTCAGTGGGCGATGTTACGATCCTTATTGACTACCTGTTCATTACCGGGCCGTCACTTGGCCTGCCGGACTGCATGTAGGCAGCGTCGCCCCTCAGAAGCACTGAACGTGGCGCCGGCCGAACCTGGCCGGCGCCGCTTGAATGTTTGCGCTTCACGCGCGTCCTGTCCCGCGCTATATTCCGCCGAAACTATGAGCGACCGGCCATCCTCCGAGTTTAATTTCGCCCTCGAAAAGGATTTCAGCGAAATCCTGACCAATCCCTTTCTCGATATCGCCGCTCGGTTCTGGGAGCCGGACAGGTACGAGGCCTTTCGCGTGTGTTATCGCAGTATGCGGCGGATCGATGATCTGGTGGATGACCGCAAAAGCGGGGGCGTCCCGATTTCTGCCGGCGAGCGCGTCGATTACGAGACCAGTATGACACGCTGGATCAGTAGCATCAAGAGCGGGGCATGTCCGGACCCGTATTCATCTGAGCTATTGGCGACAATGTCGCGGTTTACGCTCCCCCTTTGGCCGTGGGAACGCCTCTGCCGGGCGATGATCTACGATCTACACTATGACGGGTTTGCCACCTTCAGAATCTTCCTGCGGTACACCGAGGGCGCTGCGGTCGCTCCGGCGGCGGTTTTCACGCACCTGTGCGGTGTGACGCCTGCAGCCAACGGTGACTTCGCCCCGCCGTCGTATGACATCCGTCGATCCGCGCGATCGCTGGCGCTCTTCGCCTACCTCGTGCATATCATGCGCGACTTTCAGAAGGATCAGCGCCGGGGGCTGAACTACTTTGCAGACGACCTCCTGACGGCGCATTCGATCGGACGCGACAATCTCCGCCTGGCCGCCCGGAGTGGCCGAGTCCCTCACGAACTGCGAGCGCTCTTTGCTCAGTATCGCGTGTTTTGCGCGAATTATCGCGCCCGGGCCAGGGCAACCCTGGATGAGCTTGCCGCCATCCTGCCGCCCCGCTATCAACTGAGCCTGGAAGTCATATACGGGCTTTACAGTCTTGTTTACGAGCGTATCGATCCCCACCGGGGTTCATTTGCCGAGGGCGAACTAAACCCCAGCCCGGAGGAAATCCAGAATCGGCTGAGCCGGATTGTCACCGAGTTCAAGGCCAGGGCCAATCTGCAAGGCGCCGAGGAGAAACCCGATTAATCGGGGGCGGCAGACCTCCCGAGGCTGTCCCACAGGTTAGCGAAATTGCGGCAGAGCCTGCCCGGCCTTTTTCCGGGGTCCTTGTCCCGGCCCGATGAAAGAGAAGCGGGGCTAAGACCTGCCGCCTCAGATCACCCTTGTGGGACAGCCTCCGGAAGAAACTCCCTTGTCGCCGGTAGATACTCCGAGTCCCGTGCCCGCATGACGTTATTGTTGATACCGGTTCGGGACGGACGCGAATATTGTATAAGAGTTTAGACACGAAAGGTCGGATATGAACAGGCTCAAACTCGTAGTCGTGGCGGCCGCGATATTCTCCGCTACTAGCGCGCTCGCCGATGAACTAGCGGTGACCGTGTACAACAGTAATCTCGGCGTGATAAGCGAAACGCGCCAACTTGAATTCAGCAAGGGTACAGGGCGCCTGGCGTTCCGCGATGTGCCGTCGCAGATCGACGCCGCCTCGGTCAGGTTCGAGGTGGTCGACCAGAATCGGCAGGTATCAATCCTCGAGCAGAACTATGCGTACGACCTGGTCTCACCCGATCAGTTGTTCTCAAAATACATCGACAACCGGGTCGAACTGGTGGACAAGCAGGGCGGAGTGTATTCGGGCACGCTGCTGGCGTATTCCGGCGGCGCGGTTACGCTTATGCAGGAGGCCGGCAAGGTGAAGATCGTCTCCATGGGCGAAGTAGTCGAAACCAATTTCCCCAGCCTTCCCGAAGGCCTTATCACGCGCCCCACGCTCTTTTGGAATTACAGCTCGGATTTCAGCGGGAAAGCCTCATGTCGAGTGGGCTATCAAACTTCCGGACTGAACTGGGCGGCGGAGTATGTCGGCCTTCTGGATCAGAAAGAAACAAACCTTGATCTCTCCGGCTGGGCCTCGATTAACAACACCTCGGGCAGAACTTATCCCGAAGCCAGGCTGAAGCTCATTGCCGGTGACATCCACCGGGCTGCTCCACCCATGCGAAAAGGGTACGCCGATTTCGAGGTTGCTGCCATGGCTACGGCTCCCGCCGGTTTCGAGGAAAAAGCGTTCTTCGAATACCACATGTACACACTCCCCCGTTCTGCTACCCTGGCCAATAACGAAACCAAGCAGATTTCTCTGTTTGAGCCGGCATCGACTGCCGTAAAGAAAGTTTACTACTATCGGCCGAGCCACGGTTCAAGCGATGTGCAGGTGGTGGTCGAGTTTGTCAATTCCGCCCAGGCCGGGCTGGGGATGCCGCTTCCCGCCGGCAGGGTGCGATTATTCAAGGCTGATGACGACGGCTCCCTGATTTTGCTGGGCGAGGACCAGATCAAGCACACGCCGAAAGACGAAGAGATGGCACTGACCGTTGGAACGGCGTTCGACATAAAGGCCGAAGAGAGGCTGGTCAATCAGTCGCAGATTTCCAAGAAGGTGGAGGAGCGGGAATTCGAGATCGAGCTGCGCAACCGCAAAGCCGAGGCCGTGACGGTCAAGGTGGAAAAGCAACTCTGGGGCTTCTGGGAGATCACGCAGAGTACCCATGAGTACAAAAAGAAGGACGCCTCCACGGTTACATTCGAGGTGCCCGTGAAGGCGGAAGACACGACCACAGTGAGGTTTACAGTCCGGTTCACCAATCGATGAATTCTGGTCGGTTGACAAGGGTCCAGGCACCCTTTACATTCGGGCGACATTTTGAGACCGTGACTGTGCTCAAGGAGGTTTTGAGTGAAATCGATGTTAAAACTGACGCTGGTCATCACAATAGTGATGCTCCTGGTCGGTTCCGTGGCCGCGGAGAAAGCGCGCAAACTGCCCGCCAAGGCGTATATCCAGTCGGCCAAGATTGAAATTCTGGGTTATGGCGAGTCCAAGGAAGAGGCCCGGATTAAGCTCGCCCAGGCGATGCTGGACTCGCTGTTTTTGTACTGGGGGCCTCATTCGGAAGGTTATTACTGGTACAGCCAGATCAAGTGGGACCTGGCCAAAGAAAAGGCCAACCTGAAGGATCGCCTCCCGCTGGTGGCTCAGGCGATTGCCTACGCCGACTCACTGGCCTGGACCTGCGGCAATGACCAGATCAAGAAGGACTACCGCAAGGACTGCGACAAACTGGACGAGCAGTTGGATTCCGTACGGGTCCACGAATGGCGCGAGTACTACAATGACGGGGTGAACCAGATCACCGAGGTGGAGCAGCAAATGGAAGCGGTCAAGGTCGAGACCGATTCAGCGGCATTGGCTTATTACCAGACTCGCCTGGATGCCATTATCGATAGCTGCCAGGACAACATGGCCATTGCCATAGTCATCGATTCC
The DNA here is from genome assembly GCA_040752815.1 of Candidatus Zixiibacteriota bacterium. Lineage (NCBI taxonomy): Bacteria > Pseudomonadati > Candidatus Zixiibacteriota > Candidatus Zixiibacteriota bacterium. The sequence goes on along the minus strand of JBFMGC010000072.1, from coordinate 6,356 downwards.
ACCGATGTCAAGCCGTTCATCGGACTGGCTACCGTCAACGAGCGTACCGGCAAATACGATAAGGCGATTGAGTACCTAATGCGGGCGCTGCCCCTGGCCGCCGACCGCACCCAGATACTCACGTCGATAGCGTATGACTATGTCCAGATGAACGACTACTGCGCGTCGATTCCCTGGTTCCGCGAGTATATCGACTTGACGCTGGCAACTCCTGCAGTCCTGGAGGATGCGGCCAACCGCGACGCCGTTGTAGGCACGGCCCACAACCTGGCAATCTGCTACAACAACTGCAAGGAGTACGACTCGGCCTATGCCACTTTCGGGCGCATCCTCGAAATCAATCCGGAAGACGTCACGGCTCTGGTCGGGGCCGCGAGGTATCAGCAGCACTACGGCCGCCTGGCCGGCGACTCGTCGCGGGCCAGCCGTGAGGCAGGCAACGAAGCCGCGTCCAAAAACTGGCAGGGCGTCAGGGATCAACGATTCGACTCTGCCCGTGTCTTTTTGAAACGCGCATTCGAGCTCTCCGGCGATGATGCCGCGGTGGCGTCGGAATACGGCCTGATGGCGGCCATCCTGCAGAAAATGGATGAAGCCAAGGTGGCCTTCACTCGCGCGACCGAGCTCGCCCCCGATGAGGTCGATTACTGGGTATCGTTGGGCGACTGCAATCTGCAAATGAGGGACTTTCCGGGAGCGGCGACCGCGTACGAGAAAGTGGTCGAGTTTCGTCCGGACGACAAAGCTGTCTGGGAGCGTCTGGCCGAGCTCTATGAGGCTACCGGCAACAAGGCGCGACGCGCCGAGGTGCTCGAAAAGCTCAAAACACTCTAAGCGACGCCTCCAAAGTGATTTGAAAGGGCTGGCCGATGGCCGGCCCTTTCCATATATAGCGAGTTATGGCAGGCGCTCGGCAACTTGTCAATGTCGCCGTATCCGGGCCGCTCCGGCGGACCTTCACCTACCATCTTCCTGACGGGATCGGCACTCTTGAACCCGGGCAACGAGTACTAGTGGAATTCGGTCGCCGCAGACAGGTCGGCTTCTATCTGGGCGACACAGAACCTGCTCCGGCTCTGGCCACCAAGCCGGTTCTGCGCCTGCTCGATCCGGTTAGCCTGATTCCCCGCGAACTGTGCGAGCTCTGTCTCTGGATGGCTGACTACTACTTTGCCAATCCTGCCGACTGTCTCGCCTGCGCTCTGCCGCCATCGCTGAAATCCAACCGACCACTCGGTTTGAGGTGGGCGGAACAATTGCCTGACACCACCCCCTCGAAAACGCGGCCGTTTTTCCGTTCCGGGCAGAAGCTGACCGACGGCATGATCGACAGCCTGCGCCGACTCGGCCGCCACATGATCGCGGAGTTGGTTGAAGCGGGTGCTCTGGTCGAGGACTGGCCGGAGTTCGACTCCCCTCGGCGCGGCTCGGTATACGCTTATCGAGTGGTCAATCTCGCGTCGTGGGCGGAGTTCTTTTCGGGGCGCCGTTTTCGGCCGCAGCCGTTCACGGGAGAGCTGGATCGAGAGTCACTTCGATCCCTGGGCTGGACTGATCATTATCTGCGCCTCACCCTCGACGCGGGCCTGCTGGAACCGTTGTACGAGCAGACTACCGATGACATCCTCAGTTTTGTGCATCCCAAAGAGGGCGTGGCCGACTTGGCACCCAATCCTGGTCAGCAGGCAGCAATCGAGAGAGTGACACAATCTCTCGACCGAAACTTCAACGTGAGCCTGCTACACGGCGTCACCGGCTCAGGCAAGACCTTGGTATACTGTCATGTCGTACGCCAAGTCATCGAGCGCGGCCGTTCCGCTCTGGTGCTCACACCTGAAATCGCCCTTTCCGGCAACATGCTGGCCTATCTCAGAGGGTTCTTCGGTGACATCGTCACCGTCATACACTCCGCCATGACCGAGCGCGAACGCCTCGAAAGCTGGCGCGGCATCCGCCAGGGGAAGTACCGTGTGGTGGTAGGGCCGCGCTCGGCGCTGTTCGCTCCGCTTGCAAATCCGGGGCTTATCATTGTGGATGAGGAACACGACTCGTCATACAAGCAGCTCGATCCCTCGCCCCGCTTCCACGGCCGCGACAGCGCGATCATGCGGGCGAAAATCAATCGTATTCCGGTGCTGCTCGGGTCGGCCTCGCCGTCACTGGAGAGCTATCACAACGCCCGCAGCGGCAAGTATGCTCTGCTAACCCTCGAGGAACGCCCCGCCGGTTCGACTCTCCCGAAAGTGACGATAATCGACATGGCCACGCAACGTCTGCAGGGCGATACGCCGTATCTCTCGTTTATGCTCAAGAAGGAGATCGATAACCGACTCGCCGCCGACCAGCAGGTGATACTGTTTCTGAACCGGCGCGGTTATTCGCCGCAATTGAAATGTGGCACCTGCGGCCATGTGCCGTCGTGCCCCAAGTGTGAGATCAAGCTGACCTATCATAAGGCCGGCCACAAGTTGACCTGCCACTATTGCGGACATATTGTATCCGGTTACCACGCCTGCGAGAAATGCGCAGGAACAGACTTTCTTTTCCCCGGAGCTGGTACCCAGAAAGTCGAAGAACACGTAGAGCGGCTTTTCGAACAGGGGCGGGTGCTGCGGTTCGATTCCGACACCGCCTCCGGCCGTAAGAATGCGCACCTGCTACTGCGTGAATTCGCCGAGCGGAAGTACAACATGCTTCTCGGCACACAGATGGTCACCAAGGGGTTGGATTTGCCGGGCGTGACCCTGGTCGGTGTGCTCTCTGCCGATCTCGGAATCGATCTGCCCGATTTCCGCGCCGCTGAAAAGACTCTGGCGCGGTTGCTTCAGGTAGCGGGTCGCTCCGGCCGAGGACAGGACCCGGGGGATGTCTTTATTCAGACATACTATCCTGAGAGCACGATTATAGGCGACGCCGCCCGTCAGGATTATGTCAGCTTCTTCGAACGGGAAATCGTCTCGCGCCAAACGCACTGTTTCCCGCCGTTTGGCCGCCTGGTACGAGTAGTTTTCGCCTCGGTGGACAAATCCAGTGTCGAGCGCAAGGCCTCCCGTTTTGCAGCCGATCTGGCTGACAGGTGCGCCGGGATCGGCCTGAAAGTCGACATTCTCGGCCCGACTTCGTGCCCGATCGGGCTGCTTCGCGGCCAGTCACGCCGCCATCTGCTGATTCGCACAACCCGTCCGCTTGAGCTCGTCCGAGCTCTGACTATGTGGGAGAGTGAGACGGCGCGATTTGGCTTATCGGCTGCGGTCAGAATCGTTGTGGATGTTGATCCTGATGATATGATGTAAGCAAGGCGGTAGCCCATAGCTCTGCTGTGGGTAGCTCGATACGAGACCTCAACGCTGTTTTGGACCGCATTTTCCCAAAGTTGGGTCAGTTCTTACCCCTGTTGCCTCGACCGTTCAACAGGGCAACAGGGGTGTGAACTGACGCCTGTAGCGCAAGGAAGCTCGACCGCGCCAAGTCACCGCCCGACCCGGTCCGCGTCGCGCCACCCGGGCGGGCTCAGGACCCGACGCAACGGAATTCAGTTGCGGGCCAGTGTGATCTGTTGTGTCAGAACTTAATTATCGCCTCCCCACTCCAGTTCCGTTTTTCCTTTGACCGGCCTCACCCTCACACCGTATAATAGATTACCATGACGACTACGAGCGGTCTCGAAATCGAGATCAAAATTCAGCTTGAGTCGTTCACCGACTACCTCAAGCTCCTGGGTTACCTCGGGCCGATTGACCGCGAAGAGCACCACCTGAACGCTTTCTTTGATTCGCCCGAGCGGGACCTGGGACGGGCCGGGTACGTGCTTCGGGTGAGGTCCACCGACCAATACGGCTCGGTGACACTCAAGAGTTTCGTATCGCAGGCGGATGCGCTCGCGGTGCGGCAGGAAGTGACCGGAGAGATAAGCTCGACTGAGGCGCGGGCGATAATCGACGGGCGCGCCGATCTGATGGCGCTCGATATTGAGCCGATCGCGACTATTCGTCAACAACTGCCCGATCTCAGGCCGTCACTCATCCTCCAGTTTAGAAACGAGCGTCACATCAAGCGGCATCGCATCGGCGACCACGATTTGAATCTGGAGATCGACCGAACGGAGTTCGCTGACGGTTCCACCGAGTACGAGCTGGAAGTCGAGCTGGATGACCGCAGCCATTTCGATACCGTGTACAGTGGCCTGGAGCGGCTGTTTCAGTTGCTGGCGATTCCGTTGATCGCTCAATCCAAGAGTAAGTTTGAGCGCGCTCTTGCGCGGGGGTAAACTGTTCCGGCATTCCCGACGCGGCTGCGCTCTGGGATCGAAGTAGTCCCCGGTACCCCACCCAACGGGTGGGATTATGACATGATCCAAATCGACCCCAGCCAGTCCAAACCCACTTGCGGCCATCATCCGGTGTATTATATTCGCGGGCCGCGATTCGAGATAGCTTTGGCTTGAAGAGTGAAAAGTGGTTTGTCGCGGCGGAGGGCTGAAGTCATGCAGCATTCGTTCCAGGTTGGACTTAGTTTCGGATTCATCTCGGCGATTATCACCACGCTCGGGCTGATGATCGGTCTCGAGGCGGGGACATCGTCGCGGCTGGCGGTGATTGGCGGCGTACTGACGATCGCGATCGCCGACGCTTTCTCCGATGCGCTCGGCATTCATGTCTCTGAGGAATCCGAAAACCACCACACCACCGCCGAAATCTGGGTTTCGACTATCACCACGTTTGCCGCCAAAGCAATATTCGCGTCGTTCTTTGTCGTCCCCGTGCTGTTGCTGCCCCTGCGCACAGCGATAATAGTAAGCATCATTCTCGGTATGACGATGCTGGCGCTATTCAGCTATATCATGGCGCGCCGCGCAGGGGCTCGGCCGCTTCCTGTAGTGGCTGAGCACTTGCTGGTGGGACTGATCGTGATAGTGGCGACTCACTTCATTGGCCGCTGGATCGCCGGCGCGTTTAAGTAGCCGAAGAGATCGGGTGGCCCACTCGCCTGAGGGCGGGAACGTGTAGTCCGCAATCTCGACTTTCAGGTGGCCCACCTGCTTGCAGGTGGGGGCTGGCTTCATACATGCGCACTTTGCTCATATTTGAATGCCGTCAATCTCGAATATACCAGACCGCTCCCCAAGATACCATCGGCAACTTGACCATGGCCAACCGGTAGCCCACAGCTCTGCTGTGGGTCGCTCGATACTCTGAAACACCCCAATTCGATACCGCCCTATCCACTTCGCCAGGAACCCCATATTCCGCCACCTTGTTTTCAGAGTTAAACAGGTAGCCCACAGCTCTGCTGTGGGTCGCTCGATACTCAGAAACACCCCAATTCGATACCGCCCTATCCACTTCGCCAGGAACTCCATATTCCGCCACCTTGTTTTCAGAGTTAGTTCTCTCAAGGAGGCCATCGTGCAAACATCAAAGTATGCCTGGTTCATAACCGCGTTTATCATGATCTCGGGAATAGCGACTCTCGCGGCGGAAAGCGGGGCGATCGAGTCACCCCCGAAGACGCCCGAAGAACGAGCGGCCGACAGCGCGCAGCAGGCGCTCGAAAAATACAATAACGGCGTCAAGCACATGGACAAGGCGCGTTCGTACGACGCCCAGTCCGACTCCCTTTTCGCCTTCAACTACCGGGCGACATCGACCGCCAAGGCCGAGAAGGAATACGACAAAGCGGTCAAGGACTTCCGGAGGGCGGTTGAGCTTCGGCCGAATATGATTGAGGCGCACAACAATCTTGGCTACTGCCTGCGCAAACTTAACAAGCTGGACGAGTCGATGAAGGCCTACGCGGCGGCGCTGGCTATCGACAGTCTTTATGCCCCGGCACGGGAGTATCGTGGCGAGCTGTTTCTGGCGATGGGAGATTTGAATCGGGCCAACGCGGAATTAGTATTTCTCAGGCGTGTGGACTCGCCCTATGCGGACACGCTAGCGCTGTCGATCGATCTTTTCCACCTGCAGCAGGTAGCGAAGGGGATGAAGAGGTGAGGGGGCTCTGGTCTATTTATTCGATGATGTGGGCCCCACCGCTTGCGGTGAGTTAAGCGCGCACGGCAGGGCCAATCACAAACACGCCGGTAAGCCGAGTGCGGGCCCGGTGATAAATAGGTAGTCAATCAGGATAGTTACATCGCCAATGGTGATCTGACCGGGCACAGGATCGCGTCCGCCAGATTGGTTAACATCCGCTTCGGCCATGCAGTTTACAACGCCCCAGTTCTGACTAGAAGCCATTTCATAACCTCTTCAGCGTGATGAGCAGGCAAGCGACATGAAAAAACGCCTCATAAACCACAATATCGCGGTCCCAGCGGACCACCAAGCGACGATTATTTCCCAGCCAGGCAAAAG
>JBFMGC010000071.1 GCA_040752815.1 Candidatus Zixiibacteriota bacterium | reverse complement strand
ACCGGCGTTCAGGCACTCGCCATCGATGTGGCACTCGGTGATGTCACGGCCAACTTTGCCACCAAACTTAATGCGGCAATAGCCGCCAACGCCGAGTTGGCAGGAAAGGTCACGGCCGTGGACGGCGGCGTAGGTGTAGGTCTTAAGCTTCAGGCCGTCAATGATGGGACTCAGTACTCGATTCAGACGCTAGCGACAACCTCAACGGCTACCACGCAGGCAGCCAACTCGGGTTTCGCAGCTACGAGTTCACGCGGTGTTTCCAACAGCATTCTGAACTTTGATTGGAATACGTCGGCCGGCGCCGACGTGGGCGTGAATATCACGCTTGCCAACGGCACCTACGCCACGCTGCAGGATCTGGTCACTCAGATTAACACCCAGTTTGCAGCCACCGCCGCTCTGGCGGCCGGTTCCGCAACCGACCGCGAAGTCTTTGCTGAGATTTACGACAACAACCGCATTCGGTTTGCCACTCGCGATCAAGGCTCGCTCTATACGTTGACCCTGAACGCCGGCACAGGCGTCGAGGCTGCGGACAACCTCCGCTCGGCTCTCAGCCTGACCGCCGACACGTCGGCTAACACCGGCACCGACGCCACCGTGCGGTTTGACGGCTATACCAACACTATTAACCGGGTTGACTGGGCGCAAGCCACCACTACGGCCACGCTGGTTAATGCTGATCTGACGGATCCTGACCGTGGTACGGTGACCATGGCAGTTGGAAGCGGCATCAACGGCGGCGTGCAGGCAGGCAGTATGCTCCTGTCGGTTACCGCGGCGCAGTTCAACGTTCGTTTGGACGGTGGCCCGGCGACCCAGTTCTCGGGCGGCGATTTCGGCACGGTCTACAATTCTGATCGCAGTGGCTCGATGCGGCTGAAGATCGCACTTACCTCGATCGGCGGCACCGAGACGATCAACAACACCGACCAGTCGCTGGTCTTCCAGATCGGCGCCAATGTCGGCCAGACCGAGAGCATTTCGCTGCGGAACATGTCCTCCACCACCCTGGGTACCAACCTGACCGGCAACATGTTCACCTCACTCTCCCAGATTGACGTGACCACGGTTCAGGGCGCCCAGGATGCCCAGGAGATCATCGACGCGGCCATCAATGAGGTAACCACGACTCGTGGTACGCTCGGTAGCTTCCAGAAGAACACTCTGGAATCCAACCTGAGAAACCTCCGGATCGCCTCTCAGAATCTCACCGCTTCTGAGTCGCAGATTCGTGATACCGATATGGCTATGGAAATGTCGAACTTCACCAAGGACCAGGTCCTGATGCAGGCTGGCGTGGCCATGCTGGCTCAGGCCAACCAGGTTCCGCAGGTGGTTCTGTCGCTTTTCCAGTAGGCCTAAACATAGCGCTCGATGAGAGCCGGGGGAGAGCTTAATCCCCCGGCTCCCCAAAAACCACGCCTCCGCGCACGAGACAGTGAAGTCGGAAGGTTGATAGGAATAACATGGCAGGCTCCACCACTATCGACGGCATCATCTCCGGTCTCAACACGACTGAAATCATCGACGCCATCATGCAGTTCGAGCGTCGCCCGGCCGTTTTGATGGAGGCCGAGCAGGCCGAGCGCACCAATATCATCACCACTCTCAAGGCGCTTCAGGCCAAAATCTTCGCCGTCCAGGCAAAGGCACAGCAGCTTTCCTACAGGGCGACCTTCGAGAAGGCAGCGATCAGCGTTTCCGATGACAAGTATTTGACCGCCTCGGCCAACGGCCGTGTGGCCACCGGCTCGTATGAATTCCAGGTGCGGTCCGTGGCGCGCAACCACCAGATTGCATCGCAAGGCTTTTCCGCCGAGGACATAACAGCTTTCGGAACGGGTACTATCCAGATTTCAGTAGGTTCGGCGTCCCCCCGCACTATCAGCATAGATTCGAGCAACAACAGTCTGACGGCCATAAAAGACGCCATAAACAATGCCCGAGTCGGCGTAACGGCCACGATACTGAACGATGGTTCCGCGTCCAACCCCTACCGCCTAATACTCAGCGCAGACAAGACGGGCATTTCCAACTCGATATCGATCACTTCGGACCTCACCGGTGGACCGGACCTGAATTTCGATACTGCTTCATTTGATTCGCCGGAAGCAGTCCTCATGAACACCGGATCGACCTCGCGCATATCGCTCGGCCCGACCGCGGCGTATTCCGGCAGCGAAAACAAGACGTACACGTTCACGGTCAGAGGCGCGGGCGCTCAAACAATCGGCACTGACAATGTTACTATTGACTGGAGCGACGGAGCCAACTCAGGATCCATTGTAGTCACACAGGCTGATGTCGAAATCGAGCTTGTGGGGGACGGCGCCGACGGCCTGCGGCTCTCGTTTTCCGCTGGTCAGCTCAATGCCGGTGACACCTTCCAGGTACAGAGTTTCGCCCCGCTTCTTCAGCAAGCTTCGAATGCAATGATTACATTCGGCTCCAACGGCGGCGCGGGTTCGCCGATCACCGTTGTTAGTGAAACCAACAAATTCCAGAATGTTGTCGCGGGGCTGGTCCTTGATGTCAAGAACGTGACGCCCGCAGGTGAGTCGGTTACTGTCACAACCGATGTCGACATAACCGCCATTCGCCAAAGCCTTCAGGGATTTCTCGACGCGTACAACGACGCCAACAAATTCATAGACGATCAGAACAAGTACGATCCGAAGACCGAAACCGGCGGCATATTGCTCGGAGATACCATCATCCAGACCATGCAGTACTCGCTTCGTAACCTCGTCAGCTCGCGGGTGAACACCGATTCGGAACGGTACCGATATTTGTCGTCCATAGGTATCCGCACCGGACTCGACGGCAAGCTGACGATCAAGGACAGCAACCGCCTGGAAGAAGCGCTCCGCAATGATCTTGACGAGGTAATCTCCCTGTTTACAGACAGCGGGCACGCGTCGAACGCCGGCATCGAATTCGTCTCCGCCACCGCCGATACGGTCGAGGGCGATGACTATGCGGTGGATATTACTCGTGCCGCTACGCAGGGGGCTCTCACCGGAACGAACATCGCCGACCCGGCCGTCACGCCGCTGGTGCTAGACAGCACCAATAACCGCCTGCGTATTCGCGTAAACGGAAAGCTCTCGGATGAAATCGTCTTGTCCGCGCGCACCTACGAGTCAACTACCGAACTAATAGCCGAACTGCAGTCGCGTATAGACAGCGACTCCAGGATCGGAAGCGCCGGAGTGACCGTCTCATGGGTGGAGAGCGCAGTCGGGACGGGCCATTTGGTACTGACAAGTGACACGTACGGATCGAAATCAACGGTCAGCGTGGACACGACGGTCTCGAACGGCGTTGCCGGTGTGATCGGATTGAGCGGCGCTGTTTCAGCCGCCGGGCTCGATGTGCAAGGCACGATCAACGGCGAAGAGGCGCTCGGTTCGGGACAGTTCCTGACCGGCCTTCGAGACAATGCAACAACCGCCGGTCTCAAGCTCAAGATTACGCTGACGGCAGATCAGGTCGGCGCCGGCGCCGAAGGTACTATCACACTGGCCCGGGGGGTGGGTTCGAAGCTAAACACCCTGCTTGACAGCCTGACCGCCACCGGTGAGGGGCTGCTCGACAGCCGCATCAAAACGTACGAAAACCAGGTGCAGAACCTGACCGAGCGTATCGAGGAGTTCGATCAACGCCTTGCGCTCCGCCGTAAGCGCCTGCAGGAGGAGTTCCAGCGGATGGAGGAGGCGCTGGCTAACCTCACCGCGCAGAATGACTATATAGCGTCGCAGGTGGCCGCATTCAATGCCAACTGGGCTATTATGGCCCGCAACCGGAACACCTAAGCGTGCGGGCAGCTCGCCATGAAGGATAAACTGCAGGCTTACCGGGTCGCCGACACTATGGGCAAATCCCAGCTCGATTTGATTCTCATGGTTTATGACGGCGCGGTCAAGGCCCTGGCCCTGGCGGCTAAGTACTATGGTGATGGCGATACCCGATCCGGCTATGAACAGATGCAGTCCGCAAAACGCATGGTGACGCATCTGCATACCACGCTCGATGTGCAAAAGGGCGGCCAAGTGGCGCAAAACCTGGCGAGGATGTACGCCTGGATCATTGGCGAATTGATCTCACTCGAGGCCACCAAAGACCTGGATCGAATAGCGAAAGTCGGCGACGTCCTAAGCAATCTGCGTTCCGCCTGGGCTGCCCTGAAGCAGAAGCGTTCCGATCGGGCAGGCGAGTCGACAGAAGATATTGCTGCTTCCGTGCAAATCCCTGATCACGTAACTGTAACGGCATAGACAATGGACAACAAGAGCAACCCAATCACGCAGCTTGAGCAGACGCTGTTGAGAATCCTCAAGGAAGAATACGCTTTCTATCAGTCGCTTTACATCCTGGTGGACAAACAGCGCGACATCATCAAGTTTGATCGCGACGAAAACCTGCTCGATCTCTACGCCGAGATTGAACGCTGCCAGCGGCGTATTCGCGAGTCGGAGGAGAAGGTCACCGCGATTCGAGAGCAGAATCCCCGGCTGTTCAAGCTGGCTGCCGTTTACCCGGAGATTCGCAAAACCGTCAACAGCATTATAACGTTGATAAAGAAGAACCTGGCGCTGATTGAGGACAACCGTGAGTATGTCACCAGTCGCCACGATCGTATCAAGAGTGAGTTGGACGAGCTGAAGAACAGCAGGAAGATTTTGCAGTATATTGCCGACGCAGAACCGTCGCCGCAGTTTGTCGACGGCCAGAAGTAGGCCGGGCCGTCGGCCGGCCGCGCCGACTCGGGTAAAGCGGCGGCTTTTCACCTCCGATAGGATAGGTAAAGGTGAGAACATGGAGATAGGACCTTTGTCAAACCGACAGCAAAGTGACGACCCGGACGAACATCCCTCAGTTCGGGCGGGGGCGGGCCGGTCGTTATCGTTGGCGGCCCGCAAGATCGGCGATAAGGCGGAGATTTCTGACGAGGCGCGCGCCCGCCTGGCCGAACTGGCCGATCAAGAGTTAGCCAGGGAAAGCCAGGAGCCGCAGCCGGTGTCATTGGATGAGCATTCAGGTGAAAACCGGCTGGATATAATCAAGAAACGGATTGCTTCCGGTTACTACAGCGATCCGGAAGTGCGGTCCAAGATAGTGGACCGATTGATTGATGATTTAGATGGTTGAAGAAGCAAGTGTCTATAAACTTCAGGTGCGGTCATCGCGAGTCCCGACCGCGCATCGCGCACGAGACGCGGCGCATCTCCGCTCGCAATGACACTTTAGATCGTCGGGCAGGGTCGCCCGACGGCGCGAAATGATTCGCAGAGGTAGCTCATGACCACCGCCGTCATTGACAACAAGGTAAAACAGGTAATCTCAAATATCCGCAATTTGCCCACGCCCCCTATCGTGTTTCACCAAATCCAAAAGGTGATCCACGATCCGAGGGTCTCGGCGGGTCAGATCGCCAAGATTCTCCAGGAAGACCCGGCCATGTCGGTAAAGGTCCTCAAACTGACTAACTCGGCGTTCTACGGACTTCAAAGGGAGGTGGAGTCGGTCAAGCAGGCGGTGGTGATTGTCGGGCTGGAGGCCATAAAGAACCTGGTGCTGGCTGCGTCGGTGTTGGACATGTTCAAAGGCAAAGATGTAGACCAGGAGTTCCAGGAGAAGTTCTGGCGGCATTCGCTCGCGGTAGGGTTCGGCGCTCGGCTGCTGGCGCGTATGGGCAAGGTGCGGGGGATGCTCGATCCCGAGACCGCCTTTTCCGGCGGTCTGCTGCATGACATCGGTAAAGTCATCATGTGCTGCTTCCTGCCAAGAGAGCACACTCAGGTCAAGCAAGCCAGACTGGCTGATCGCGAGAAGCCGACCCACGAGATCGAAGACCAGGTTCTTGGTTACAATCACGCCCAGATCGGCGCCATCCTGGCCGAACAATGGAAACTGCCCCATCGCCTTTTCGACGCGGTCGCGCATCATCATCAACCGGCTGCGAGTCAAAGCGGCGAACCGATACCGTACGTCATCCATGTGGCCAACTATGTCGCGAAGAGAACTTTCTACGACCGCGACGAGCAGTTCCTGGTCGGCCATCTCGAGCTCGGCTCGCTCGAAATGCTCGAGATAAAGGACTCCGATCTGGATAACCTCGCCGAATCGCTCCGGCAGGAGTATCTCAAGGCGGAGACCTTCATGCAGATGGTTGGCATCTCCTGATCGGTGCATTGTCCCCAATCAGCCCGGACGAGGTGAACAGGCTGCCGCAGGGGGCGGCGTGGGCAGTGATTTCAGATCGACCATCGCGCCTAACATCTTTTCTCCCAAAGAGTTTTGCTCTGACGCCGTCAAGAAATGTGTTGACAAGAGCGTCCGCGCTCCATAAAATTGTGGTTCCCTTGGAGTCCAACGGGCTTTTAGGGCTGGTAGGAGTATGGGCGATTAGCTCAGATGGTTAGAGTGCTTGCTTGACATGCAAGAGGTCACTGGTTCGATTCCAGTATCGCCCACCACTTGGGACTGTTGGCGGGATGTTTGGAAAGGCATTCCAGGCAGCCCGCTTTAGATATTGGAAGGCATAATGTCAATGGCGCAGGTTCAGATTACTTTTCCCGATGGATCGGTTAAGCCGTTCGCGGCCGGAACCACCGGGCTGGACATCGCCAAGTCGATCTCCCCGAAGCTGGCCCGGGACGCCCTAGCGATCAAGGTCAACGGCGTCGTGCGTGATCTTAGCTACCCGGTCCCTGAGAACGCGCCCATTCGGATTCTGACATTCGACGATCCCGAGGGACGCCAGGTGTTCTGGCATTCCAGTTCACACATAATGGCCCAGGCCGTACAGGAGCTATTCCCCGGTGTGAAGCTGGCGATCGGCCCACCCATCGAAGAGGGCTGGTATTACGATTTTGATGTCCCCAGACCGTTTTCGCCGGAAGACCTGGCCAACATCGAGAACCGGATGGCTGAGATAATCGCGGAGGACGCCCCTTTCCGTTGTGAGTACGTAAGCCGGTCGGCGGCGATCGATCACTATCGCGAAAAAGGCGAGCCGTACAAAGTCGAGTTGCTCGAGGACATCGAAGATGACACGGTCTCGATGTACTACCATTCGCGCTTCGAAGATTTGTGTCGCGGGCCGCACGTACCGAGCACCGGGGTGGTCAAGGCCTTCAAGCTGATTGCGTCTTCGGGTGCCTACTGGCGCGGCGATGAACACAATGCGATGCTGCAGCGCATCTATGGGGTCGCCTATCCGAAAAAGGCGATGTTGGACGAATACCTGCACCGCCTGGAAGAAGCTAAGAAGCGCGATCATCGCGCTATCGGCAAGCAACTTGAGCTGTTCCATATCGCCGACGAGGTCGGCGCCGGGCTGATTATGTGGCTGCCGCGCGGGGCGAGAGTTCGCCACATGATTGAGGACTTCTGGCGCTCGGAGCACCTCAATAACGGCTATGAGCTGGTGTACTCGCCGCACATCGCCAAGCGCGAGCTCTGGGAGCAGAGCGGCCACACCAATTTTTACATCGAGAACATGTACGGGCCGATCAGCGTCGACGAGCGCCTGTTCCAGCTCAAACCGATGAACTGCCCGTTCCATATCTCGATGTACAAGTCGCGGCTTTGGTCGTACCGCGATCTCCCGCTGCGCTGGGCCGAGCTTGGAACGGTGTATCGCTACGAGCGCCCGGGGGTGCTCCACGGGCTGATGCGCGTACGCGGTTTCACACAGGATGACGCCCACCACTTTGTGGCTCGCGACATGATCGAAGACGAGCTTTACTGGACGCTCAACTTCTGCATCCATATACTTCGCTCATTCGGCTTCGTGAATTACGACATCTACCTGTCAACCCGGCCGGAAAAAGCGATCGGTGACCTGGCTGACTGGGAGCGCGCCGAGAACGGACTTCGTGCTGCGCTCGAACGCGCCGGCCTGCCTTACAAAGTTGACCCCGGCGAAGGGGTGTTTTACGGGCCGAAGATCGATATCAAAATCAAAGACGCGATTGGCCGCGCCTGGCAGTGCTCCACCATTCAGTTTGACTTCTCGCTGCCGGAACGGTTCGACTTGGTGTATACCGACCGCGACGGTGAGCGCAAGCGCCCGTTCATGGTGCACCGGGCATTGCTGGGGTCGATAGAGCGCTTCTTTGGTGTCCTCGTTGAACATTACGCGGGCAATTTCCCGCTCTGGCTCGCACCCATTCAAGTAGCGGTGCTGCCGATCTCGGACGAGTTCAACGATTACTGTCGTCAGGTCGCGGCCCGGTTACAAGAGCATGGGATTCGCTCTGAAGTGGATGACCGTGCGGAGAAAGTCGGCGCGAAAATTCGGGCTGCCGAAGTGATGAAGATACCCTATATGTTCGTTGTCGGCGCCCGGGAAGCTCAGGCCGGGTCGGTGGCGGTGCGCCAGCACGGGGTCGGCGACATCGGTGCCAAATCGCAGGACGACGCGATCGCTCTCCTGGTAGCCGAGATACGAAGCAAAGGATTAACGGTGCAGTCCTGAGAGGGCTGCCGAGGAGGATGGCATAACCACCAAAAGTATCCGGGTCAATGACCGCATTCGAATTTCGCCGGTGAGACTGGTCGGCGAGGACGGCACACAGATCGGCATCGTGCCGATCAAGGAAGCGCTGGATCGGGCCAGGGCGCTCAGCCTGGACCTCGTAGAAGTCTCACCTGACAGCCGGCCGCCGGTGTGCCGGATCATGGATTACGGCAAGTACAAATACGAACTAGCCAAGAAAGACAAGCTGGCCAAGAAGAAGGCGCATGCGTTCCAACTGAAGGAAATGCGGTTCCGGCCCAAAATCGACGAGCATGACTACCAGTTCAAGATGAAACATGTTCGCGAGTTCCTGTTAACCGGCAGCAAAGTGCGTGTGTTCGTGCTTTTCCGGGGACGGGAAATGACCCGGCTCGAATTCGGCCAGAAAGTGTTGGAGCGGCTGGGACAGGATTTAGCGGATATCGCCGTAATCGACGTACCGGCCAAGCTCGAAGGTCGTTCGATGGGCATGGTTTTGACGCCGCGCCCGGAAGTGGTCCGGCAAGCGCAGGCAGCGAAGGCTCAGAAGGCCAAAGAGAAAGAGCAGGAAAAGCTCCCTCCGCAGGCCGACGAACCTGAGCCGGAAGAGGTTGAAGAATCGAATAGCTGAAATAGACGAGGACAGTAATGCCGAAAATGAAAACGAAGCGTGGCGCGGCCAAGAGGTTTAAGCGGACCGCCAACGGCAAGATCAAGCGCCACCACAACTATAAGGATCACATCCTTACCAAGAAGAGTACCAAACGCAAACGTAAACTGCGCAAGGCCGGGCTGGTTGACGATGCCGACATGAACCGCATGAAACGGTCCTTGCCGTACCAAACCAAGTAATCGCTCGGCTCACAGGAGATATTTGATATGCCACGCGCAATGAACAATGTCGCCGCGAAACGTCGACACAAAAAGGTCCTGCAGAAGGCCCGCGGCAATTTTAACGGCCGTGCCAAGCTGTACCGGACGGCGCTCGAGACGGTCCACAAGGGGTTGACTTACGCCTACCGCGACCGTCGCAACCGAAAGCGTACTTTCCGGGCGCTCTGGATCACCCGGATTTCGGCCGCCGCCAAGATGTGCGGCACCAACTACTCGAAACTCATGCACGGTCTCAACGCGGCCGGTGTGAATTTGAACCGCAAGGCTCTGGCCGATATCGCTGCCCGCGACATGGCTACCTTTGAGAGTATCGCTAAGATGGCCGCCGGGAGATAAATCCGCCGTTTATGTCGCTTCTCGACGAAGTATCCCGACTTGAATCCGAAGCCCTCGAGCGAATCGGCCAAGCCTATTCGCTCGATTCGGTTAAGGAACTCCAGATCCGGTATCTCGGCCGCAAAGGCCCCCTGGTAGCACTGCTGCGACAACTGGGCAGCCTGCCCGAGGAGGAGCGGAGGCTGGTCGGCGCGCGCGCCA
>JBFMGC010000070.1 GCA_040752815.1 Candidatus Zixiibacteriota bacterium | reverse complement strand
CGCGCTCACCGAACCCGCCCGGGATCAGGAGGCCATCAAGGTCGTACATGAATTTCGCCGCGCCGACTTTCTTGATGTCCTCCGAGCTGACCCATACCAACTCCACACGGGCATCGCTATAGACCCCGGCGTGCACAAAAGCCTCGATTATAGACTTGTAAGCGTCCTTCAGCTTGACATACTTGCCGCAAATGCCTATCCGCACCCGCTTGCGCGGGTTCTTCACCTTCTCGACCATCTGCTCCCACTCGGCCAATTCCGGCTCGGGAGTTACCAGCCCGAAGTGGTCGCAGATAATCTGATCGAGGCGCTGTTCATGAAACTTAAGCGGCACCTCATAGATAGTCGATACATCCTGCCCAACTATAACCGAACTTACCGGCACCGAGCAAAACAGCGAGATCTTCTGCTTGAGACCATCAGGCAACGGCTGCGAGCACCGCGCGAGGAGCACGTGCGGCTGGATGCCGATTTCGCGCAGCTCCTTGACCGAGTGCTGGGTCGGCTTGGTTTTGAATTCCCCCGCCGTGGAGATATACGGCACGAGAGTTAGGTGCACGTACATGGTGTTCTGCGGTCCTTCTTCGAGGCCCATCTGGCGGATTGCTTCGAGAAACGGCAGAGATTCGATATCACCCACCGTGCCGCCGATTTCAATTATCACCACGTCCGGATTGTCCGCCGCCCTGGCGCGGCTGCGCGCCCGCGCCTTGATCTCCTCGGTCACGTGCGGAATCACTTGGACAGTCGCGCCGAGATAGTCGCCGCGACGTTCCCGTGTTATCACGGTGTGATAAATCTGGCCGGTGGTCACGTTGTTGGCCTGATCCAGCGATTTGTCCAGGAAACGTTCGTAATGGCCCAGATCGAGATCGGTCTCGGAACCGTCGTCAAGCACAAACACCTCGCCGTGCTGGAACGGGTTCATTGTGCCCGGATCAACATTCAGATACGGATCCATCTTGATGATCTGTACGGTCAGGCCGCGTTTCTGCAAGAGTGCACCGATCGATGCCGATGTGATCCCTTTGCCGAGCGAGGAAACTACTCCGCCGGTTATGAACAAATACTTGGCCTTGCCTGGTTCGGACATAGTATTACCCTGTCGTTATCTCATATCTATGTTTCAACAAATCCCGGGGCGTGTCAATGGAGAAAGTTCGTGCCATGGTTTTGAATACCCGGATTGTTCCGCCGTTTTCGATAATCCGCAACTGTTCGAGCGATTCCGCCTTTTCACAGCGAGATTGCCGCCATCCGGCGAATTTGGCCAGCGCCGAACGCCGGAAGAAGTAGACTCCGATGTGGGCCAGGTAGCCGAACTGGGCGGCGCGAGGGCGCAAGTCCGGCTTTTGGAGATATGGCAGTGGAAAGCGCGAGAACCAGAGCGCCCGCCCGCCGCTGTCGACCACAACTTTCACGACATTAGGATTTGACAGCTCGCGATCATCCCGAATCGGCCGCACAAGCGTGGCATACTCTATTGTGCGATCCTGTTGCATCGCCTTGACCACTCGATCCAGCCGCGCGGGTTGGAGACCAAAGCAGTCCGCCTGAACGTTTATGATGATCGACTCCCGGCCTCCGGTGACAGCCTCAGCTACTCGATCGCTGCCGGTTCTGGGTTTACGGGACGTCATGACCACCTCGGCTCCGAACCAGCTCGCCGCCCGCGCGATTTCCCGGCTATCAGTGGCGATACAAAGCCGATCAATCAGCTGCGCTTTCGCGACCTGCCGCCATACATAAAACAACAGCGGCCTGCCCCTGTATTCGTGCAGGACCTTTCTCGCAAAACGGCTCGACCCAAGCCTGGCCGGTATGACGGCGACTACTCTACCCATTGGACGCTGCTCTCGCTGAGACTAGTGCCATCCCAACCAATATCTCCCAATCGTGGGCGGCAGACCAGGACGTCTGCCGCGCACGGAAGCCTTCGGACAGCTCCTTGTGATGCCTCGCCCTCTCCCGTAACGGCTTGTGCAACAGCGTGATAGCCCGATTGGGGCAGTGGTGAAGCCAACGCCGACGGTCGGTTCGACGATAGGCTCGCGATTGTGGAAGTACAGTGACAGGTCAAATCAGGTACGGAAATTGGCCGCATTGACAAACATACTCCACCGAGGTTGGGCCGTCAAGGTTGAAAAACGCCTTCCGTGTCACTTTGCACGAAACGGGACGGAAAAGACTAAAGCGTTCTAAATCGAAACCGATAAAACTGGCATGGTGTCCCAAAGTGAAACAGGAGCCGCCCGTGAGCTATTCAGGGTTTCAAACTGAACCGTCCCATCGCCCCTCTTCGGGCGTGATTGGTGTAGCGCAACCCACTGCAGCCACACCGCAGCTCAACCAATTGCCCACAATCGAGGCGTTGCTGCTCGGTCTGCACTTCCGCGACTGGCTGTGTGAAAGCGAGCTTATCGCCCTGGAGCAAATGGTAAGTCCACCCAGTCAACTGGTCTTGCTTTACGGTGAGACGCTGCTGTATCCGGAAGACGTTGCCAGCGGTGTCTCCACAGCCGTCGAATCGACCGCCCTTCACCAGCCCGACACTATCTTCACACACCGAATTCCGCCCGTAGCCGACGGTATGCCACCGAGACTACTTCACACGGCGCTTATCGGCGAGATTCGCGGCCGGGAGCTTCTGCTCGGGCTGTGTGAACCGGAGCGGCGCTGGGAACGGGCTCCCCTTCCGCTTGAGTTCACTCATCTTGTGGAAGATTGGCGCGCAACTCTTAGGGCTGCCGCAGAGACCGCCGCTGTTCTGGACTCTCGTATTCCGTCAGATCAACCGTATCTCGCCGTTAATCGGGCCTCGGGTCGTGTGATTGTGGCACGGGAACAGCTATGCCACCTGCTCGGATGCGACTCCGGTTCGGTGACTGGTATCGAGTATTCGATGATAGCAGGCCGGCTTCGAAGTCTCATGACCAGCCGCGGGCTCCATTTCGACAATATATCCGTCGGAGACATACATGTATCGGTGGTGTCCTTGCTGCCGGAGCGGCGGCGCAAACCGCGCGGCGCTGCCGATCAGATCAGTTCGGATTTCCTCGTCCATAGCATGCGCAACAAAGTTTCGGCCATCTGCGCCGCGTCCGGCGAACTTCGGAGCCTGACGCCGCTCCAGGGATCGCCGGATTGCCGTGTGCTCGCCGACATAATCACCTCCGAGGCCGCAGAGCTAAACCGCCTCGTGGACGGCCTCGACCTGCTGAGCGGCGCGCGTCGTCGCCACACCCGGTGCATTTCGGTACTGGAGGCCACGCGCGAGGCAGCCGGCGAGTTCGAACAGCGCTTTGGCCGACCGGTGGCGGTAGCGGCGGCGAGGGGCTTTGTCAATTCCACGATCGAGGCTCCGGTAGCCGGTATTCCGGCCGTTATCGACGCCATATTGCGGGCTCATTCAGCGGGGCGCGCCGACAAAAACACCGCCATATCCATCGGCGGAGGCGAATACCGGATCACCATAGAGGTCGCGACACACTCGGAAAAGCTGACATCACCATCGGCTTTTCGCTCCCCCTGGTGCGAGTACGCCAAACGACTGGCTGATTGCCTCGGCTTTGAATGCGTACATACGACCGCCGACGGCAACAGGGCAACGACAACAATAACCATCCCGGTTGAAGGACTGACCCATGACTGAACTCCAGCCCCAGACGGCCTCCGTGATCCTGATTGTAGACGATGAATCCGCCGCCCGCTCGGCCATGGCGGTCATGCTCCGCCGGGCCGGCTACCAGGTGGTCGACGCCGATTGCATCAGCGCCGCGCGACGTATCCTCGATGAGAGAACGCCGGATCTTATGATTGTCGATCTCCGCCTCGGGGACGAGAACGGCATCGACCTGATTCGCCTGGCCAGGCATGGCTATCCGGACACTGAGGCGATTCTGCTGACCGGCCACGGCACGATAGAGTCATCGGTCGAGGCCATGCAAGCGGGCGCCTTCGACTATGTCACCAAACCGTTTAGCAATCACGAGTTTCTGATCCGCGTCCACAAGGCCATCGAGCGGCGTCGCCTGAAGCAGGAAATCATCACCCTGCGGCGGCACGTGGCCATGCACTACGGCTTTGACAACATCGTGGGCATATCTAAGCAGATTACCCTGGTAAAGGAAACGGCGCGGCGCATAGCTCCGACAGATATCACCGTCCTGATAACCGGCGCTTCCGGCACCGGCAAGGAACTCTTCGCCCGCGCCATTCACCATCACTCGAACCGGCGCAGCCGGCCGTTCGTGGCAGTCGACTGTAGCGCGATCCCTGAAGCGCTCATGGAATCAGAACTGTTTGGGCACACCAAGGGATCATTTACCTCGGCGGCACAGGACCGGACCGGCCTGTTTGCGGACGCCGACAGCGGCACGCTTTTCCTCGACGAGGTCGCCAACATCCCACCTGCCATCCAGGTGAAGCTGCTGAGATTCCTCCAGGACTCGATCATTCGCAAGGTCGGCTCCGGCACAAGTCAGAAAATCGACGTTCGCATCATCGCCGCCACCAACCGCGATCTCGGAGGGATGGTCGCCGACGGGAAATTCCGCGAGGATTTGTACTATCGTCTGAATGTAATCCCGCTGAGTCTGCCCGCACTCAAGGAGCGTATCGAGGACGTGGAAATCCTGACCGACTACTTCCTGCGCCGAATCGCCGCCGAGATAGGCCGCCCCAGCCTTACTATCAGTCGGGAGGCGGTTGACAAGCTGCTCGGCCACTCGTGGCCCGGGAATGTGCGCGAACTGGAAAACACCCTCAAGCGCGCCGCCGCCCTGTGCTCTTCGACCCATCTCGAGGCGAGCGACATTATGTTCATTGTCTCCGATGACAACCGCGCTCAGCAGGTCTCCGGCCCGACCAAATCGAGCCTTCGCCTCAAGGGAAATCTCCTGGACCACAACCAGCGGCGGCTCATTATCCAGGCCCTGACCGAAAACAACTGGAACTACACGCGCACCGCCAGCGAATTGGGCATTGGCCGCACCACTCTGTGGCGCAAGATCAAACGGTACGACCTGAAACGAGACCCGGCCCTCAGCGGCGAGTTTGAGGAGAATCATGAGACGGTGGAAAGCTGACGAGCACCGCGACGGCGCTCACGGTCGCCCCGTGGAACGGCTGACCGTGCGGATGCGTGAGTCGCTCGAATCAATAACCGACCCGCGCGAACTCTTCGCGGAGTTCTCGCGCCTGCTGGAGTGCTGTTTCGATGTCCGCAAAGGCTTCCTCGCCATCCGCGAGGGCACCCAGACCCGTTTTCTGGCGGTGGCCAGCTGGCGGCAGAAAGGTGCTCGCAGGAACCTCTCGCTGCTGCTTCCGACAGTGTCCTCGTTTTTCGAGAAAGTGGCCCAGTCAGGCCAGACGTACTCTGAAAACATCGCCCAGTTCTTCGACGGCAACACCCTTGAGCGACGGCTGCTGTTCGACAGCGACACGGTCTCGTTTGTCCTGCGACCGCTTAAGCACGACGGCGAACTGGTCGGGATGTTGGGGTACAGCTCCGATACCCCGGAGGCGTTTGTTGCTGTCGAGAACGGCGCCCTTGATTCCGCGTTCGAGCTCTTCGCGGCCCATCTCCACACCCTCCGACGTGCGTACGTCACGGCTTAGCCCGGTAGGGCGGGTCCGCTTCGAGCCCGCCATGAGATGACGTTGCTGTTTTACGGGTCACCGCCGCGTCCACATGCGTAGCGACGGCGGACTTGAAGCAAGTCCGCCCTACAAAACCACTTGAGACGCACCGGCTACGGAACCAATGTACTCCGTCTAACTCCCCGGCTGGGGCAGCGCCCTGCGAATCTCCCGGCGCGCCCGGTTGTGCTCGTCGTTGGTGCGGGAAAAGCGGTGCTTGCCGGAGCCGTCGGCTACAAAATACAAATAGTCCGTCAGCGCCGGATGAAGCACCGAGCGAATGGCGTCAAGTCCGGGGGAGTTGATGGGCGTGGGTGGCAGACCGCGCCGACGGTACGTGTTGTACGGCGAGTCGCGTTCCAGATCGCTCTTCAGCAACGGCCGATTGAGACCGCCGAGTCCATAGATGACAGTCGGGTCGGCATCGAGCTTCATCTTGCGGCCAAGCCGGTTGTGATACACCGAAGCAATCTGCGGCTTTTCGTCATTCACGAGAGCTTCTGCCTCGACAATGGACGCGAGTATGATCACTTCTTCCCGGCTGAGGTTGTTCGGCACATCCTGTCGCCACACGCTGTCGGTCTTGGTGTGATACATGGCGACCATTTCTTTCAGTATATCTCGCACCGGCGTGCCCCAGCGGATGAAGTACGTCTCCGGAAAGAGATATCCCTCGAGACACTTCTTGCCGACCTCAGTCAAGAACGCTGAGTCGGCATTCAGCCTCACAACTTCAGCCGAGTCGAGACCAAGCCGCTGCGCCAGCACCGATGCCACCCGCCAGATGGGCGCTCCCTCGTAGATAGTCACTCGGATAGTAACAACATCGCCTCGTTCGAGTTTCCCCAGCACCGAGCGGCAGGAGTTCTCCCCGGTGAAATCGTAGCGGCCGGGTGTCAGCTTGCGGTCAATCCCGCGAAACTGGGCCGGGTAGCGAAGCATCGCGCCCGAGCGCACCACGCCGCTGTCGACCAGCCGGGAGGCGACTCGCTCGAAACTGTCACCCGGTTCGATTATCACCGAAACCACGCGGTCTCCCAAATCCACCGGCACGACATAAAGCACCAGCGCGTACGCCGCGAGAACAAGCCCAAGCAGCACTATTCCGATTATGATCGCTTTAATCATCGCGCCTGCGCTTTCCGACGGGGCGAACAAGCCGCACGACAAGACTGAACACCCACAGCACCGCGCCGATCAGCAGCAACGGGATTGTAACCAGCAGCCACACGATATACTCCCACCATCGGACTGCGATTCTTGTGTCATTTCTGCTCATCGAGAAACCTCTGCAGGATTATCACCGCCGCCAGGCGGTCGATCCGCTCCTTCTTCTTACCCGCACGTTTGCCGTGGGCGTGAATAATACCCACAGCCTCTTCAGACGTTCCAAACTCATCTACTCTGTGAATCGGCCCGTCAAATGTCTCAGAGAGTTTAGCCACGAACGCGTCGACCCTGCGGCAGGCATCGTTTTCCGTGCCGTCATCATTAAGTGGGTAACCGATTACGAGTGCGGACGGTTTCAGGTTGCTGATTACCCCGGCGAGATGCTGGATGGCCTCCTTGTCCGACTTGACTTCCAGCGTAGCCAGCACAGACGCGATCGTGCCGGTGGGATCGCTTTTGGCAAGACCGATGCGGCGGACGCCGTAGTCGATGGCGAGGAACGTTCGTGAGGTAACAGCCATGCCCCGAAACTATGGCTGACTATGATAGTTGTCAAAACACAAATTCGTGGGGCGGCATAGCTTGCCCCGGACTTGATCCGGGGTCCTCGCCTGCCGCGATTCATCGGAAACCTACGTCTTCCGCTCTTTCTTTTTCGCGGCGGGGAAAAGCACGTTGTTGAGAATCAGGCGGTACCCCGGCGAGCTCTTGTGCAGGCTTAATTCGGTCGGCGGGTCGTGCACCATGTGGCGGTAATCTTCCGGATCGTGGCCCGCCAGAAACGTGAAGGTGCCGCGTCCGAGGTTGCCGTGCACATAGCGGACCTCGTCGAAATTCTCCGGCTGCGCCAGGACTGTCACGTGCTTCTTGAGCAGCGACTTGCGGAACCCGGTCACTTGCCCCATGAAACCGCTGACCGTGTTGACATGGTCCTGCACCAGCATTGTCGGCACCGGGTCGAGTTTCGCGGAAAACTCAAACAGGAAGAAGTAATCTACTTCGGGAATCGGAAACCGCACGATTCGATCCGGATACGTATCGATATCGGAGCGGGCGTACACAATCGGGTCAAGCGAGACCGTGAAATTCTCGAATGCAAACGTCCTGCTGAAGTCGAGCCTGCTCTGGCAGCCCGGATCGACCGGGTCACCGTCGAATTCGCGCGGCACGATATCGACACCGTCGGCGGCCAGCGCCATATCGAGTGTCTCCGGTGCGGAACACATCGAGAACAAAAATCCGCCGCGACGCACGTAGTCATACACGACCTTGGCGACATCGCGCTTGAGGTGCGAAACCTTGCTGTACCCCATGCGGGCGGCCATGTCCTCGTTCGCCTTGACATCGGCCTGGTACCAGAGCTCGTTCCGAAACGCCCCGTAGAACTTGCCATACTGCCCAGAGAAATCCTCGTGGTGGCAGTGCAGCCAGTCGTAGTCTTCGAGCACACCGGTTAGAATCTCTTCGTCCCAGACGACATCATACTTGATTTCGGCGTAAGTCAGCGCCAGCGTGACGGCGTCATCCCAGGGTTGATTCGATGGCGGGCAATAAACAGCGACTGCCGGCGCCTTCTCAAGCTCCACTCGCTCCATGTTTTCGACTTCGATCTGACGATAGATATCGGCAATCTGGCCCTGGGTCGCGCTCTCGTACAGAACTCCCACGAGCAGGCACATATCTGCCACGTCTTTGCTCTGATCTACCAGAAACGACCCGCCGCGATAATTAAGCAGCCACTCCGACTTGTACCCCTTCTCCAGTGCTTTGTAAACGACCCCGTACGCTTTGAGATGATCGGTCTGGGTCTCATCCATCGGGATAAGAATCCCCGCGGCGCGGAGAGACCACGGCAAAAGCAGCATAACCAAAAGTGCGAAAAGCAGGCGGCGCATAAGTATCTATTAAACCAGCGAAGCGATTAGCGGTTCAGTCTTTATTATCGGATGATTGCCCGGCAGGTTTGCCGGTTTTCCCTTCGGCGGCACTACGGCGGAACTCGCGGTACTTCTGCACATACGCGGCGAGCCGTTCCTCGCGGCCGACATTTTTCGGTTCGTAATAGACTCGCCCCTTCAACTCCTCGGGGAAATGCTCCTGGTCGACCAGCGCGTCTTCGAATTCGTGCGCGTACCGATACCCCTTGCCGTAGCCGAGATCCTTCATCAGGTTGGTGGGCGCGTTGCGAATCCAGAGCGGCACTGGCAGGGAGCCGTATTCGGCGGCATCGGCCTTGGCTTTGTCGAACGCGATATAGGCCGAATTCGACTTGGGCGCGCAGGCGAGATAGATCACAAGCTGCGCAATCGCCAGCTCTCCCTCGGGCGAGCCGAGAAAGTGATACGTGTCGCGCGCGTTGATTGCCAGAGTCAGCGCGTACGAATCGGCCAGGCCAATGTCCTCAGTAGCAAACCGAATCAGCCGCCGCACGATATAGAGCGGGTCCTCGCCCGAATCGAGCATCCGCGCCAGCCAGTAGAGCGCGGCGTCCGGGTCGCCGTCGCGGATCGTCTTGTGCAGCGCGGAGATCAGGTTGTAATGCTCTTCCCCCACTTTGTCATAGACAAACGTCCCCTTCTGGTGCACCTCGCGCACGATATCGACTGTGACTTTCTTTTCTTTGCCGAGATATGCCGCGACAGCTTCGAGAAGCGACAACCCGCGGCGCGCATCGCCATCGGCAGCCGCAGATATGAACTCGAGTGCGTCCGGTTCAAGGTTAAGACCAGCTTTGCCCAGACCTCGCTCGTCGTCAGTGAGGGCAGTTGTTACTACAGCTTTGATATCCTCAGGAGACAGGCGGTCAAGCACGTACACCTTCATCCGTGAGAGCAGCGCCGCGTTGACCTCGAACGACGGGTTCTCGGTGGTCGCGCCGATCAGGACAATGTCACCCTTCTCGACATACGGCAGAAACGCATCCTGCTGTGCCTTGTTGAAGCGGTGGATCTCGTCGACCAGCACATAGGTGCGGCGGCCGGACATCTTGTAATAGTCGCCCGCCTTGCTTATGAGCGCCTTGATCTCTTTGATACCGGACGTGACCGCCGAATACGGGACGAACTGTCCCTTGGTGTGGGCGGCGATCAGATGCGCGAGCGTGGTCTTGCCGGAGCCGGGCGGTCCCCAGAAGATGATCGATGGCACCTTGTCTTCTTCGATGGCTTTGCGGAGAGGCGTGCCTTTGCCGACAGTTTTTTGCTGGCCGACAAACTCCTCGAACGAGCGCGGCCTTATCCTATCCGCGAGCGGCGCGACCGACGCGCGCTTCTCCTTAGGCCGTTCTTCCTCGAAGAAGTCCATGGGGGGAATATAGGGTGTAGCGAGAGGGGGGACAATCACTTAGTGCGGGGGAGTGAGCGGAACTTCGTCTCAGATTGGGCAGAAAAAACAATTGACAGCAGAGAGGGACGAGTCTAATCTCAACAGTGTGGCTGTA
Source organism: Candidatus Zixiibacteriota bacterium (assembly GCA_040752815.1). Lineage (NCBI taxonomy): Bacteria > Pseudomonadati > Candidatus Zixiibacteriota > Candidatus Zixiibacteriota bacterium. The sequence goes on along the minus strand of JBFMGC010000070.1, from coordinate 725 downwards.
ATAAAGAGGTAGCTGTTGCGCGAAACGCACGCCCTCTTCCGTGCCGATATGCTACCATACACATAAGGAGATGCTGGTGGTAGATTCCAGTCGCGACATGCGATTGATCGTGAGCGACAACGAACAAGCGGTTGCTACGGCGCTCAGTTCGGGGAGCTACGTGCTGGCTTTTCTTCTTGTTCATTCACTTATCGAGGGTCTTCTGCGCTTCGTGCTTCGAAAAAACGATGACCGCGTCAAATTCAGCCAGCTCATAGTCAAATTCAGCCAGCTCGTAGTCAAATCCAGCCAGCTCATAAAGGGATATGAACCCGGTAGCCCTCACCCGGTAGCCCACAGCTTGCTGTGGGTTGCTCAATACATCGACACGCTCCCAAGTGTTACCCATGTGCCCGGTTAAGGCATCCCTTGGAATCTCCGGTCAAGCCGGAGAATGACAGAAAACGGCACGGAAGAGCAAGGACGGGACGCCAGTCCCGTCATACCGGCGGAAGCCGGTACCCAGTTGTGACCGCCACGCTGTTAACGCAATGCTTGAGACTCTCTTCGCCACGTAATCTCGAACGGTGGCGTCGGCGACATTTCCAACACAACTGGGCCCCGGTTTTCACCGGGGTGACGGAGCTGGCGCTCCGTCGTCTCTGTTATCCCATGTCGAAATCCCGCCACGGCAGGCAGGCGCACCCGGTAGCCCACAGCTTGCTGTGGGTTGCTCGATACTTCGA
>JBFMGC010000069.1 GCA_040752815.1 Candidatus Zixiibacteriota bacterium | reverse complement strand
CCCCCCGGAATGCCGGATGTCGATAATTGCCGCCAGCTCGACACCGTCGCGCACGGTCGGAGGCGACTTCTACGACTTCATCACCATGCGCGACCAGAACCGCCTCGGCATCGTGATCGCCGACGCCTCCGGAAAAGGGATGCCGGCCGCCCTGATGGTGGCTCAGATTCAGGCGATCCTGCGAAGCGAGGTCAACAACGGCAACCCAATCGAGATGGTGCTCAAGAATATGAACCAGCAGGTGGCTACATCGACTTCGTCGGAGAAGTACGTTACGCTCTTCTACGCAGAGCTGGATATGGTTAACTGCGAAATGAAGTATGCGAACGCCGGGCACAACTACCCGCTCCTGGTCAGGTCCGACGGTAGTGTGGAACTACTCGACATTGGAGGACCGGTGATTGGCGCTTTCCCTGACATTCGCTATGAGTCGGCATCGGTCCGGCTTCAGCGCGACGACGTACTCTTCTTCTTCACCGACGGCCTATCCGAAGCCATGAACACCGACGGGGTCGAATACGGCGAGGCGCGCATCCGCGAATTTCTCGTGTCGCAGCGCCATCTGGATCCGCAGCAGTTGCTCGACGGGATTCTCGCCGATGTTCGCCGCCACGACCCAACCTCCCCCCCGCAGGACGACACAACGATCATCACCATGAAAGTGACCAATGGAGCGCCTTCCAATGTCTGATAAGCACGTACGTTTTGACGAGGCCAAGCTGACCGAACGCAAGAAGCACCACTGCGGCTTCCAATTCTGTCCCTTGTGCGGCCTGAGACTGAAGGAGGGCGAAGTCGAGGGCCTGGTCAGACTGTACTGCCCCGACCAGACCTGCGGCTACGTGTTCTACCAGAATCCGATTCCTGCCGCCGGCGTGATGCTTGTCGAAAACGACCACATTCTGCTGGTTAAGCGTGCCCACCCGCCAAGAATCGGCTGGTGGTGCATTCCAGCCGGATTCATGGAATGGAACGAACACCCCAGGCAGACAGCAGTCCGAGAGCTAGAGGAAGAAACCGGGCTAAAAGTTCGGCTGACCTCGTTCTTCGAGGTCTATTCCGGCAGCGACGACCCCCGCTCCAACGCGGTGCTGATGCTCTATCTCGGCGAAGTTATCGGGGGCGAAATCGCGCCTGCCGACGACGCCCGCGAGGTGCGCTGGTTTCCATTCGATGCCCTACCGGCGGACATCGCCTTTGAGGCCCATCGCCAGGCCCTCGCCGACTACGACCACCGTGAGCGAAAGCGGGCTCAAATCAAAAGTTGACTCCCAGTCTCGCGGGCAGTTCAATTGACCGTGAAAACGGAGATCCCCTCATGCGTTTGTTCGTGACCCGCCTCTGCCGCTGCTTCGGCGTGCTCATGCTGCTCCTTCTCGCTGGTACGGCCAGTGCCCAGTATACCGAATACAAAGACACCTCCAGCAAGAAACTGTTGTTTGAGATTTTCTTTAACGAACAGTTTTTCGGGTACACGGTCGGCGATCAGACCGATGAAACCGCCACTCTTCTCCCTCTCACCGAACTCGAAATCCGGAGCAACGGGGTGCGCTTCAAGGGAAAGACCGTGATCGATAGTGGTGGGCTTCACACCGACCAGCAGATCCTCCCCTTTGACAGCGCGACTGATATCGAGGTCAGCAAGCGTAAGAACTACACGAGGATTTCGTTTTACCTCCGTGAGGGCGCATCGAGTCGGCCGGGGCGCATCAGGCAGGGCAACAGATTCACGCTGTTCGAGCCAATGACAGTTGGACATGACGACTTCGTGCGCGGAAGCATCTTCTCTGTCACCGGCGATATACATATCGGCGGCGAGGTTAGTAATAACGTTGTTTCCCTGTTCGGTAATATCGACGTCGGTCCGGGGGCGGTCATTCGGGGAGATGCGGTTACCGTAACCGGTCGCGTTGACCTCTCCGGCAGTGCGTCGGTTTACGGTGAGGTGCGCTCAAACAAAGACGGCGCGATGGGCCGTCGCCATCGTTTCAGCCGGTTCCAAAGCACCTACGAGAAGTACTTCCGGGTCGACCTCGATGCCGCAATGACTCAATATAACCGGGTCGACGGATTGTCAGTCGCGCCGATGTGCCGGTTTGCCGATCCTGACTCGGTCCTGCCCGTCTTATGGGTCGGAGGCGGCTATGCGTTCGAGTCCAGGCGCTGGCGGTACCGCTTCGGAGCCGAACAAACGATTCTTAGAAACCCGGCGTTTTCGGTGGGAGGCGAGCTATTCCGCGTTCTCGCATCCGATGACGACTGGCTGATATCGAATGAGGAAAACTCCGCGTTCGCCATGGTTATCGGCGAGGACTATAAAGACTGGTACGAGGCTCAGGGCGCTCATGCCTACCTTCGGTCGCGGCCCGTTCCCGATCTGCATGTTGAGGCCGGGTTCCGCTACGAGGAGACCCGATGGTTCGAGGCGACCCAGCAGCTTTGGTCTTTATTCGGGGGCAACAAACGATTCCGAGACAACTTTAGCCAGGTCGAAGTGCCGCTCCGTGAAGCGGGCGCTGTCGCAATCGACACGAGCACGAACTACTCGTGGTACCTGCAGGCGGCGTTCGATACGCGCGATGATGACGATCCTTATCGCTTTTCCGCCTGGGTAGCTGATGCCTGGCTGGAGCAGTCCAGCCCGAGCCTGGAATCGGATTTTGATTTCGCCCGCTTTCGCCTGAGCGCGGCGCGCTATCAGAAGATTCATCGGCGTGTAATGGCTGTCATGCGGTTAGTCTACGGCGGTTCCGGCGGTGAACTGCCCATGCACCGGCGGTTCTATCTGGGCGGCCTGGGTACCATGTATGGATACCATCAGAAGCAATATTCCGGGTCGCGCTTCTGGCTGGCCAATTTCGAGTACCGAATCGACTTCCCGCGCAGCGACTTTGCGGCATCGCTGCTCTGGGATGTGGGGCGGATCGGAGAAAACGCAAGGTTTGGGGACTCCGAGATCAAACATTCACTCGGAGCGGCGATCTACATCGGCAACGATTTCAAAGTTGGGCTGGCTCGTCGCCTCGACCGCTCTTACGACAACGACCCCCGTTTCTTCGCCCGCCTGACGCTCTCGATTTGATTGGCACGTTTCGCGCACTCGCCGTTCCAACCGAACACCCCACTCGAAGCGCGTTCGTTCTACACTTCAGCATCGCATCATAATTAACTGTGACATAACGAGTTACAACCGCCGGTCTCCGAAATTCGTCCCATGTCTTTGACTAAGCCACTGCGTATTTGCTAACAGCAGTCGTCTTCTGTCAGCTCACGCAGGTCGACATGATCGACCGACAAGTCCCTGTCGGTCAGTAGCATCGAGATGGTTCCCCGTCTTAAGAAATCCCTTCAGATCGCCGATAACGTGATTGAATACCCATAGTTTCGGCAGGTTTGAATGGAAAAGACTAACAAGCACTCGCCAACCAGGACCCATTCGAAATTCTCCGGCGGCCCCGCCCAGGTGGCGGAATCTGCAGACCGGCCGCCCACCGATCTTTTCGCCGATCTCGAAGCCACGCTCGACCAGGTGGCGGAGTCCAATCCCCGTCTGGCCGACGAGACCACCGAAATCAACACCCGCCAGTCCGACCTTCGGGCTCTGCTCGAAGTCTCCATGGCGGTCAATTCATCACTCGTGCTGGACGACGTTCTTCAGCTCGTCATGATGAAAGCGATCGAGCTGATGCAGGCCGAGCGCGGCCTGATCATGCTGCTCGACGATACCGGTGACCTTCAGGTCAGAGCTGTCTACAATCTGTGTCGCGAAGACATGGTGCAGGAGGAATTCAAGATTTCGACCAGTATCGCCCGGCAGGTCGCCCGGAGCGGACGGTCAATTTATACTTCGGATGCGCAGAACGATGACCGTTATGCCCAGCAGCAGTCAGTGATCGAGCTTCACCTCCGCTCGATCATGTGCGTGCCGATCAAAATCAAGGACCGCACCCTCGGTGTCATCTACCTCGACAATTCGAGTGAGGCCCGGATGTTTCTCAAGTCCGACCTCTACCTGTTTGAGCTCTACGCCCAGATGGTGGCCAATGCTCTGCATAACGCCCACGTCTATGACCACGTGCTCAGGCTCGAGCAGTACAACGATTCGGTGGTCTCCAACTCACCGGTGGGAATTGTCGTAATCGATGCGCGCGGGCGTATTCTGACAATCAACCCGGCGGCGCTCGAGATCTTCGATCTCGATAAAGACAAAATCAAAGACTTCCGGACCGGAACCGAACCGACCCGCTTTCTGGACACCCTGCCGGAATCGCAGATGCAGCGCTGGCAGACCATGATAAACATGGTTCTGACCACCGGCCACGAAGTCTCCGAGCCGCGTTTCTATCATCACACGCGCTACCTCGAGAAAGTCCTCTCGCTGAAGATCTCGCCCCTGGATAATCTCCCCGACGGCCGTGACGGCCTTATCATGGCAATCGAGGATATCACTGAGAAAGTCACCATGGAGCAGTATGTCATCCTGTCGGAGAAGCTGGTGGCGCGCGGCGAGATGGCCGCGTCGGTGGCGCACGAGCTCAACAACTATCTCTCGATTATCGCCAACAACGCCGAGCTGATGTCTGTGAATATAGACCGCGAAAAGTTCGACAAGGTGAAATTCAACGCCAAGTCAATTACCGACAATATCTTCAAGATAAAGAAATTTGTCGACAACCTGATGGACTTCTCCAAGCCCGAGCCGGAGTACATCAGCTACGATATCAAGCACCTAATCGACGATCTTTTGTTCTCACTGCAGATACAGCCTCGCTTCAAGCTCGTACACTTTACGATCGACCTGGCCGATGATATCCCGCCGGTCGAGATGGATGTCGGCCAGATTCAACAGGTGCTGCTCAACCTGCTCAATAATGCCTCCGACGCGATCGAGGATCGTGTAATTGCCGAGGACGCCGACCCGGCCGAGTCCAAGCGCGAAATTGAGATCAAGGCCTGGTTCGACCGCGGCAAAGACTCGCTGGCCACGAGCGTGCGAGACAACGGCACCGGCATGTCGGCCGGGACCCAGGCGAAGATCTTCAACCTGCACTTTACCACCAAGAAGGGCGGGCACGGTCTCGGTTTGTACAACTGCAAGGCGATTATCGAGCAGCACGGCGGCGAGCTGACTGTCAGCTCCGAGCCGGGACGGAGCACTACCTTTACGCTCATCTTGCCACGGATGCAAAAGCACTGATTCGCGGTACGGGACGCCATGTACAAGGCCGCGGAAGACGCCTCGGTGGGGGATATCCAACCCCTCGGTACGGGCGGGACCGCGGAAGTAGTCAAAGCCTATCACAAGCAGCTTGGGCACCCCGTAGCGATAAAGTATGCCCGCGCGGACACTGCGACGCCCCGAGTGGACTTCGGATGCCTGCTCGCCCGCGAATACGACTTGATCAGCACATACCGCTTTCCCGGTCTGGTGCGACCGCTGGTCGATCCTGCTCCACATTTCGACAGACTAATACTCGAATTCTGCCCCGGCCCGACTCTCGATAGGGTAGGAAAACTCGACAATCTCGATCTGACCCTGAACATCATTTCGGCCATCGCACTCGACCTCGAGTTCTTGCGCGCCGCCGGCCTGATCCATGGCGACCTCAAACCGCAGAACGTATTTCTACCGGAGAACTGGAAGCATCTACGATCTGAACAACTCTTCTGGGTGAAGCTCTCTGACTTTTCACTTGGGCGGCGAATCGGCGAGCCGGAAAGCTCCCGCCTGGGTCTGGGTACGGTCGGCTACATGGCGCCGGAGACCATCCGCGAGCACCTCACCGTTCCAAAATCAGACCTGTTCGCGCTGGGCGTGATCGCGTACCAGCTTCTGACTGGACGCCACCCGTTCATGAACGAAGATAACGACCCGGTGAAAGTGAATGGGCGCATTTGTGAACAAGCTCCGACACCGCTCGCTCAACTGCGACCGGAATTGTCGGAGGAGCTTGTCCAATTGATTAATCGACTTCTCGCGAAAGACGCAGATGGCCGGCCGGATTCGGCATGGGAAGTGTGTCTCACGCTGCAGGCAATCGGCGCTCGGTATCCGTTCCGGCGTGTGCTGCAGCCCGGATTTGTTATCAGACGAGATACCGCATTTGACGACATCGTGTCGCATCATCTCCGGATCAGCAACTCCGAACGAGAGCGCCTGACCGAACTGACTGACTTGGATACGAACACTTTCCTCCTCATACTCATTGCCAACTTCAGGCGCGGATTACTCGAGTACGACAACGGTCGATTCCGCTTCTCAGGCGACATCTACTGGCCGCACCGTTTGAGAGAAGCCACGCTCGGTCGGTTTTCGCCGGCCAGGCTGTCGCAGAAGAAGATCGCGGTGCGGGCAGCAGTGACGGGTGGCTTTGCTGATCTTCACCGCATTCTGCCTGAGACGCCCGCAGCAGCTGACGGCCTGCCCCGCGCCTTACCCCAGCTTCTTCTCCCCCTGCTGAGATCTTGCGCGATCAAACGGATTTCCGCCCAGGTCGCGCCGGTTGCCGACCAGATGAACGCTCACGATATCGCTGCCCGCCTGCACCTGCAGGCAGGCAATCTCTCTGAAGCCGAGCGATGCGCCGACATAGCCGCGAGAGCTTTCCTGCGGGAAGACCGCGCCCCGGATGCCCTGGCGCTTCTATTGCAAGTCGACCGGGCGGCCAGAATGTCGGGACGCGAATACGAAATTCGTGAGAGCCTGAAGCTGAAGGGGATCATTCATAAGGACACCGGAGAACTCGACCTGGCCGACCAGACTTTCTCACGCGTCATCCGCCTTTACCAGGACCGGCCGCCTGACAAACTGCTTGCTGAAACCTACAAACTGCTGGGCGATGTATACCGCCTTCGTCAGGACAGCAAAGCGGCGCTCGCCGCATTGGAGAAATCTCTCGCAGTGTTTACAGAGTTAGGCGACGAACTCGAAATATCCCACACCCTTACCAATATGGGCAACGTCCACTGGCTCAGCAACGACACCCGTAAGGCGCTGACCCAGTATCGCGCCGCTTACAGAATACAGAAGCGTCTCGACGCGCGCACGGATGTAGCGTCTACGCTGAACAACATCGCGTCGGTCTACTGCGTGCAGGGAAAACTGAAGCGAAGCATCTTCCTGTTCAACCACTCCCTTAAGCTAAAGAAGGAAATCGGCAATCAGGGCGAGATTGCCCGCACACTGAATAATCTCGGCTATACCTACCAGTTGGCCGGGTCTGATGCTAAAGCCGCCGAGGCGCTCGCCGAGGCACTGGCAATCAATCGTCGCATAGGCAGCAAAAAGGAAATCCTCTACAATCTGGAAAACCTTGTCGGTCTCAAAGTCGCCGCCGGACAACTGCGTGAGTCACAGACACTGCTGGACGAAGGCCTCGCCCTGGCGCAGTCCACCGGCATTCTCGCCCACGAAGGGCCGCTTTATTCACACCAGGCTACAATCAGCAAGCGCATGGGGCAGTATGATGATGCGTCGCATGCGCTATCCGCCATTGACAGCATTCTCACCCGATTAGATGATCAGGCACTTCGACTGGCGGCGGATATCCAGCGCGGGAGTATCAGGTACTACCTGGGTGACCGTGAGGGCGCGCTGACTATCGCCCGCCAGACCTATCAGGCGGCAGTCGAGTCTCGGAATTCACCGGCGGAACTCGACAGCCTGCTTCTGCTGCTCAAGCTGACTGATGAACCCTCATATTGGGAGTCCGCCAGAAAGATTGTCGAAGAGCGCAAGCTTAGACGAGAGCACCGGATTGCTGTTTTCAGCCGCTTAGAGTTCGTACTTGAACATGATCATTTGCAGTCGGTCTCAGCGATGGCCGACGATCCCCTCCTCGCTCTGGACGGCTTGGAATCGAACTTGGAGCTGCCCTGGATGCTCAATGTGTCGGGGACGCTCGCACTTCGTATGGGCAATCGCGCGAGGGCCGCCGCACGGTTCGAGCCCGCGCGCGCGTTGGCTGAGCGCATCGGCCTCACGCCGGAGCTGATCATATCGTTGACAATGCTCGGTCGTATCGCAAAGACCGACGGCGAATACGAGACCGCGTTCAGCCACTTCAAACGGGCGCTCAGGCTGTGCAAGCAGGTTGCCGATACTATAGACGATGTGACTGATCGCAGTTTGTTTCTCGGACGGCCGATGGTCGTCTCGCTGGCGGCGGAGATCAAAGCACTGGGAAGCAGGCTGGGACAAAAGGAAAGGGCAGGCCGATAGAGCCTGCCCTAACCGCGAAAACTACTTCGCAAAGACTACTGGCCGCCCAGGCTCAAGCCAATCGGAGCGATACGGGCTTCCAGCACCTCTACGTTCAGTTTGTAGTCCGTCATGCACTCACCTCCTTTTACTTACAGTAGAGGACTCCCCTCAATCAAGAGGGGGGTGTGACCATCGAGATCACACACAACCACGGTTATAATACGACCGCACCCTCCGCTAGTCAATAGGCAATCGCCGACTTGAATCATCTTTTTTGCGGTGCGATAGGAAGACTTTAGCGGTTTTGGAAATTTTTTCCGGATTTGGGATCATCCATCGTGCGCGGTCACACACGACGATTCGCACACCGCGGCTTACCACCACGACCAGAACTCAACACGGAGGTTCTGGTACACTTTGCGGAAGCCGAGAGTGACCAGCGATGACTTGCCGGTCTCGATCTTCGCGTAGCCGGACATGCCGTCGCACAGAAGGCCGTCACGGTTCTCGACAAGCACCGTCACCGGGAAAATCCCCGTCGCGTTTGCCGCCGCGTTGGCCGCAGGGTTGGCGGTTTCACGGGTCGTCGTCGTGGCATCGGCGGCTTTGGGAAGGCGGACCACCGTGCCGGCAAACGTGCGATTAGGGAAGGAACGAACTTTGACCTGCACGCTCTGGCCAAGTGTGACTCGCGGTAAATCAAAATCGGAGACTGGCACCAGCAGTTCCACCGGGTCGCATGCGGCAATAGTGACAATAGCACCATCGCGGCCCGACACCGACGCCGCCCCGCTGATCGGCGACGTGATACTGGCCGCCGAGGACTGCTCCATCAGAAAGGCGAGCTGCGCCTCCTGCTTCTGAATCTGCCTGAGGACAACCTCCTCTTCCTCGGCGCGGGGCGGTGCAGTCAGCAGGTTCAGGGCGGACTGCCAGCGGGTGACCTCGGCCTCGGCAATCTCGACCTGGGACTGGCTTGATTCGAGACGCTCCCGCGCCTCGAGGTTGTTTTCCACCAGTGACTTGATGCGATCCCGCTCGCGTTTGTACTGCTGCAGCGTTGCCTTGGCGGCGTTGATGCGCGCCTTGGCCTCGTCGATTTCCTGTTTCTTCGGCGGCGCTTTGAGCAGCGCCAGTTCGCCCCGGAGTCTTTCGAGCTCGGCCTGGCCGGACTCTATCTCGCGCGTGATCTGGTTTGATGTCACCGCGGCAATCGTGTCACCCGCGGTTACCAGTTGACCATCGTGGACTATCGGCACCACTTGAAGGGCGGCCATGTCGGTGGTGGCTAACTGGAGGATATTGGTTTTGGTTTCCGGCGATTCGCCGCCGAGGCGGGTGATTTTTTCCAGCACGCCGAATTCGTTGAGCCGGACCGTGAACACGGCAATCGGCCGAACCAGCACCTCGCCGGAAACCCGGTGCGGCATCGGCACCGCCAGCCCGACCACCAGCACCCCGGCGGAAACTACCAGGTAGCCCGCCAGTTTCAGAGGTTGTTTGAGCAGTCGCTTCATATATCGAAGATGCGTGACCGCGCCCCTTGCCAGTGAGCGGAGCGCCGACCTCAATATAAAGAGTAAAACGCCAATCAACAAGACCAGACCGGCGGGGCCGACCTGGGCCATAAGGAACGCCGATACCAGTGAGAAAACGAACCCCAGCAGTAAAGCGGAGTAAACCAGGGCGGTCAGGCCGTAGAGTATGTATATCCGACGGTGGCGGGAATCATGGACAAGCGACTCAACCGGCCAGCCCAGGATTCGACGCTGCACGACGTTGCCCAGATAGGCGAACGCTTTTTGGCGCAAGTTGGGGATATCGACCAAGTCCGAAAGCAGGAAGTAGCCGTCGAGCTTGATCAGCGGATTGAAGTTGAACAGAAAGTTGATCCAGTTGACCGTGACCAGCATCCAGGCAAGATCATTGAGAAACATACCCGGAACGGACAGCCGCCAAACGATTACCGATCCCGCCAGCAGCATTAGTTGCACGTACGGTCCCGCCAGTGTGACCCCGAGCCGCTGGGATTTTTTAGGAAAGAGCCAGGCGTCGGACAGGTCGCAGTAGAAACCGGGCTGGAAATAGAGCAGCAGAAAACCGATCTCGCGCACCTCTCCCCCGTAGAGCCGGCAGACCACCGCATGGCCGAATTCATGGAGAGTTACGAGAATGAACAGCGACAGCAGGAGCAATCCAAGCGAGCCGACATTCCAGAACTGGGACAGGTTGACCGCGAACGCATCGAGATCGGCAACGAGCAGCACCAGGCCCGTGAGAATCAGCGCTCCCTGAATAACGAACCAGAACGGCCGAGAAAACGGTCGGCTGATTTTGCTGAGCCAATCAAGAAACCGTCCCGGCTTAAACGCCCGGATTTGAACATAGAGGATTCTGCTCCACAGCGACCTCTCCTGTGTGGCAGCCCTGCCCGCCTGGCTGAGCGCCTGCTCGGAGCGGCTGTTTTCGAGAAACAGCAGTTTATCCAAGACCAGTGCGAATTGGGCGACATCGGCACTCATGATGTTCAGATTGAACTTGTCTCTGAATCGAGCGGCGATCTCGTCGGGAGTCAAACGGCCGTCGAACTGGTGAATCAGCCAGTGTTCCGGTTCGCGGAATCGGAAGTAGTTGCCGCCGATCGGGTCCTTGACCGTGTAGACCGTCGCGCCGTCGATCTCAGACGCCGATGATACCAGATCGGATCGCAGCTTGGGGGGCAGGGCCATGCTCTAATTTACAGTCGATCACGATATTCTACAACAAGATACGTCTCTGAGAAAGTAGGTCGAAACCCCCGCGGTTTCGACATTCCTTATGCGCGCTTGTCAAAACCACGTCTCACGCCCACGGCGTGAGACTCAGGGGTTTTGACCTACGATGATCTCATAGGTCGTAGTTGATGAGGACATCCACCACGCATGGGTTGGTGGCCCCTCAGGTACAATCCCTTGACTATCCCTGATGATTGGCTAAATTTGGCCCAAAGCGCGCTATGGCGGCTAAGAATGACACTTCACGAGGCGTAATGTGCGGACCAAAGCGGATGCAGTTATAATCGGCGGCGGCATAATCGGTATGGCGACCGCTTTCTATCTCGCCCGGGCCAGGTACGGTCGGATCGTTCTTCTCGAAAAAGAACCCCTCGCAGGCAGTCATTCGACATCAAAGGCGGCCGGTGGGATCAGAGCGCAGTTTTCGAACAAGGTAAACATCGAAATGTCCATGCTGTCCGAGAAGTTGTTCTGCCGCTTCAAAGAGGACACTGGTCAGGACGCCCTGTTCGACCAGGTAGGCTACATGTTTCTGCTGACCCGGGATGAAGACGTTGATAAATTCAAGCAGAGCGTCGCTCTGCAACGCTCCCTGGGCTTGAACGTCGAAATCCTCAAACCAGCCGATATCCCGCAATACGCCCCGCATGTTCGGCTTGACGATGTCATGATGGCCACTTTCTGCCACGACGACGGCCTGGCCGATCCGTACGAGTTCCTCGCCGGGTATGAAAAAGCGGCGCGCAAGATGGGCGTCGAGATAGAACTGGAAACGGAGGTCACGGGACTCAATGTGACCGCGGGCCGGGTTACCGATGTGCTTACCAATCGCGGCAATATCACTTGCGGTGTCGTGGTGAACGCCACCGGCGCGTTTGCATCGCAGATTGGGCGCATGGTTGGGGTCGATCTGAAAGTCGCGCCGGTGCGACGGCAATGCGTGACTACCGGCGAGCTTGATTTCGTTAAGCCGTATTTTCCCATGGTGGTCGATGTCGCTTCGGGCCTGTACACGCACAAGGAGTCCAAGGGGCTGCTGCTCGGCTGGGCTGATCCCGATGTAAAACCGTCGTTCGATATCTCGATTGACCCCAACTACACTGACACCATTCTCGAAAAGGCGCTGGACCGCATACCCCAATTGGAGACTGCGGAAATCGCCAACCAGTGGGCCGGGCTCTACGAAACCACACCCGACCACCGCGCCATAATCGGATTTGAACCGGCTGTCGAGGGGCTGTTTCATGTGGCCGGGTTTTCGGGTCACGGCATGATGCACGCCCCGGCGGCGGGGTTGGTGTCCTCGCAGATAATCACCGGACAGGAACCATCGGTCGATATCTCTGATCTCAGCCCCGAGCGCTTCGCCAAGGGCGAACTGCAGGTTGAGACGAACGTGATCTAGTAGGTCGGGTTCCGCCGGTCCTGAGCCAAGCGAGGGACTAAGAAAACCGACATCAGTTGATTTGATCGGCAGGCCCACGCGCCTGCCGCAATCAAGACTTGTGGGTCGGGTTGCGCGCATCGACCGGTTTAGCGCGAAACCCCACACCCCCGTCGGA
>JBFMGC010000068.1 GCA_040752815.1 Candidatus Zixiibacteriota bacterium | reverse complement strand
GAGGGCCCGCCGCGGCGGGCCGGGCACGTTACCCGCTTGCGGGCGGGATTGAAATGACTCTCCTGTGAGGAACGATGTCGGGTTTCTCGCTCAAATGGTCAATGCTCGGAACCCGACCTACGAGCTCTCTTGTGAGCAACAATGTCTACAAACCCGCAGAGACTCGGCCAGACCAGTCTATCGATATCCCCGCCGTGGCCGGGGCGCAGCGCTGTCCTGTGCGGGCGGGGATTCATTATCCGACGTAACTGCTGAATCGAGGCGGGTCGAGTCGGCCATTTCCTCGGGATGTCCGGCCGCGCCGGGGCGGGGCTCCGCCTTCCTGCTCGAACAGCCTAGGCCCACGATAGCCGCCAATGTCATACAAGAAACAAAAGATACGCTTCGAGACATGAACAGTAGTCCTCATACAGCCCCAACCCGCATCCGAGTAGAATCTATTGACTCATCGCGGTCAAGTTAAAACCAGAAATCGAGCGACTGTCGACAAGGCCCCACGCGCCTTGTGCTGCTGCTCGACCCTGCCCGACGGAGTAAACTGGCCATCCACCAACAGATCATACTTCCAGCCGGTTTTTGTTGATTGAATTGAGCGTCACCGGCTAAGTTAAAAGACTTTGACGGAACTAATTTCCCACTGCCGGGGTACGGCAGTTAAACCAAACCCCGAAGGGACTGTACAACTATTATGCATAACGGATTGCCGGTCGTAATCGCCAACGGTTCCCTCTGGCAGATCATCCAGAGCCTGTCCACTTTTGGCGCGGTGATACTGGCCATATTGGTAGCGATGTCACTCGCCTCCTGGATGGTGATCTTCCGCAAGATTCGCCAGTTCCGGGCGGTGCACAACGACAGCCGGAGCTTCATCACCTATTTCCGCAGGGCACATAGACTCGAAGATGCCTCCGGCCAGGCGCAGATGTACCGCAATGCACCGGTGGCTAACATCTTCAAGGCCGGATTTCAGGAAATAACCGGTCTCAAACAGCGCCGCAACGAAGCGTCGGGCCTCCGCGAAGCGACCGTGCCACTGAATAACGAGGATTACGATCTGGTCGAAATGGCCATGGAGCGCAGCTTGAACGACGAGATGGCCAAGCAGGAGCGACAGGTGGTGTATCTCGCCACCACCGCCAGTTCGGCGCCGTTTCTCGGGCTTCTTGGAACGGTGGTCGGAATCATGGACTCGTTCTGGTCGATCGGCGAGCGCGGCTCAGCATCGCTGGCGATTGTCGCACCGGGTATCGCCGAGGCCCTTTTGGCTACCATTGTCGGGCTTGGCGCGGCCATACCGGCCGTGATTGCGTACAACTGGGCCAACAACCACACCAAGTTCACGAATAACGACGCTATGAATTTCATTCTGGAGTTCGTCGCCCGCGCCCGAAAGGAAGCGATGTAACATGCTGCGCCGCCCTCACGTTCGGCAATACAAGACGGTGGCCGATATCAATATCGCCAACCTGGTTGATGTCGTGCTGGTGTTGCTCATCATATTCATGATCTCCGCCCCGTTGCTCCAGTCTGGAATCGAAGTTGATCTTCCCAAAACCCGCGCTGCGATCCTGCAGGACGAAGTTACCGGAGTGGTGGTAACCATTGACAACAAGGGCGGAACGTATATCAACGACGTCTGGGCGGCGCCTGCTGAATTCGAGACCAAGCTGAAGCGCGAAATGGAGATCAAGGGGACTACATCGGTCTATCTGCGGGGCGACTCGGCGGTAGCGTACGGCAGCGCAATCAACATCATCGGCAAGATCAAAGAGGCCGGTATCGAGAACATTGGCCTGGTCACCGCGTACGAAGAAAAGCCTCCGGCTCGTCGCGGGCGGAGGTAGTCATGCTCGGGCGTGATTTCATAGCCTCTTTGGTGCTTCATGTGATCGTGGTGGCCGTCACCATTTTCGCCTCGCCGCTAAATATCAAGAAGCCGAGAGATTTCGGTGAGGTGATTCGGGTGGGTGTTGTGAGCATGGCCGACATCACCCCGGCTAAAATCACCCCGGCTGAGCCGGAGCCGGTTCCGCAGCCACCGCAGGCCTTGAGAGACGAACCGGAAGAAGTGCCGCTGAAAGACCCAACCACCAAGCCTCCGGCCGAGATCACCAAACCAGTTCAGAAACCGAAACCCAAGCAAGAAAGACCAAAGCAGAAACCGCCGACTGACGAGACCAAGCCGGGCGATAAGAGCCAGACTGGTACTGCTGAGGGCAAAATCGACGTTCAGGCACCGAGTGGATCAGGTATCTCCGGCCTCGGAGTCGATAATGCGTCATTCAATTACCCCTACTGGTTCACACAGGCCTTCACCAAGCTGAGTCAAAACTTCCGCATTCCGGTAGTTATCGACGGCCAGGTTTCGTGTGATGTCTATTTTCAGGTTATAAAGTCGGGACGGGTCATTGACCGGAAAGTTGTAACGTCATCGGGAATACCCCAATTCGATCAGGCGTGCCTGGCCGCTGTTGAGCGTTCGGCTCCCTTTCCACCCCTTCCGAGAGAATACGTAGATGAAATCATCGGGATATATGTCACCTTCACGAATTGACTACAGAGAAATGCCCATGAATCTTCTTCGCGCAGTGCTACCGGTTTTCTTTCTAATGTTGCCCCTCACCGCAGCTGCCCAGTCCGTGCGCGACGTACATCTTGGGACTGTCAAGGGCCGTTTTCAGGCCACGCCGATCGGTGTCGAGGATGTGCGGCATATCGGCACCAATTACCTTGTAGGCGAAGATTCCGCCCTGATGCGGTACGTAACGCTGGTGGTGCAGAACGATATCGACTTCTACGCCGATTTCGACCTGATCCCGATCGACAGTTTCTTTATGCGCACGTACGAGATAAAAGAGCTCGATTTGCTCGGCTGGAAGCGTCTGGGCGCCGACTACGTGGTCAGGCTCGAGGCGGAGTTCCCGGGTCCCAATCTGCGAATATTCTGGCGGCTCTTCTTTACCAACAATCAAACTCAGGTAGCGCGAGGCACGCTCGAGTATAAGCGCCAGTTCTGGCGCGAACTGGCGCATGATGTCGCCAATGAGATCGTTTACAATCTTACCGGTGAGCGCGGCATTTTTCGCACCCGGATTGCCTATATGAAAAAGGTCGGCCCGGCCAAAGAGGTGTATGTGGCCGATTACGACGGCGCCAATGAAAGGCAACTGACCAAACTCGGCAGCATCTGTTTGTCGCCCGTGTTCAGCCCCGACGGGTCGACAATCTATTTTACCAGCTTTCGTGACGGCGACCCGCAGCTCTTCAGCGTCTCAGTGGAAAGCGGACAGGTGAAGAAGATCACCAATTATCTCGGCATCGCGGCGGCGCCGGCTGTCTCGCCTGACGGCCGCAAGATCGCGTGTGTATTATCCAAAGACGGCAACTCGGAAATCTACGTAATCGATCTCGAAGGGCGAATCATCAAACGCCTGACCAACCACCCGTCGATAGAATCTTCGCCCACCTGGTCGCCCGATGGCCGCATGATCGCGTTTTCGTCCGATCGCACCGGCGCGCCGCAGATATATCTGATGGATTCAGACGGCCTCGGGGCGCGACGGCTGACATTTAGCGGCAGCTACAACGACTCGCCGATCTGGTCCGACCGGGGCGACCGCATTACGTTTGTAAGTCGCACCAAGCAGGGGCGATTCGATCTTGCCTCGATAGACACGTCGGGGGTTGACTATAGGATTCTCACCGAAGTCGGCCATAACGAGAATCCTCATTTCTCACCCGACGGAAAACACATAATCTTCACGTCATCTCGCCTGAGCGAGGGGGACATTTTCACCATGGATCTCTCCGGGGGCAATCAGCGGCGAATAACGCGGAGCAACAACTGTTCGAACCCAACCTGGGGCCCTCTGCCATAGGGATATATCGCATAGGCGCTAACTTAACGTCTGAATTCGTGCCTGGCGTACCTCCCCGTGCGCCAAGGCCCAAGGAGCAAACCGGGTATCCTGTAACGAATTGGGCCGTGGTGGACGAGGACGTCCACCAAGCACTAATTGGTTATGTAAGTGCAGGATGAGATCGCCACGTCCCGTCCGCGGAGCGCGGTCGGGACTCGCGATGACGGATCCGAGGGTTTTTCAATACTCCCCTTGAGCTGGAAAGGTGCTCTGGTGGCCCACCCGCCTGCGGGTGGGGTAAGGCATTGTGTCCTCTGAGACGTGCTGTCGGGCGACCGCGCCCAAATGCCGATTTTATACGATTTTTATTGACCGTCGAAAACAGCAATAATAGATTCGAACCAAGACTATGAAAACTAAGGATTTAACACCCGTAAGGGAGGTATAGGAAACTATGCGTAAGACAGCCGTATTACTTCTAATCGGAACCCTGGTGGTTGTCCTGATGGCCGCGTGCGGCAAGCCGCCGTCACCGCCACCTCAGGCGCCGGTAGAAACTCGGCCAACCGACACTGCCCCCACGCCACCGCCGCCGCCGCCGCCGGAAGAGCCGAAACCTACCTTGCAGGAAACCCAGTTCCAGACGGTCTACTTTGACTTTGACAAGTACGATTTGAGAGCTGACGCGCGGGCATCGCTGGACGCCAATTTCGCGCTGCTGCAGGAATTCCCCGACGCGATCGTAAAGGTGGAAGGCCACTGTGACGAGCGCGGGACAGTGGAGTACAACCTCTCGCTCGGCGAAAAGCGCGCCAAAGCGGTGATGAACTACCTGGTCGGGCGCGGTATAGCGCAATCGCGACTCTCAATCATTTCGTATGGAAAAGAGCGGCCGGTCGATCCGGGCCACAACGAGACCGCCTGGGCCAAGAACCGCCGGGCCGAATTCAAGGTCATCTCGCAGTAACCGATCCGGGTACAAGGTTTACCATGTACGGCGAAACCAAATCGATAACCGTCATCGCACTGGTGGCGGTTATCATAGCGGCGTTGCTGGGCGGCTGTTGCACCAAGCGTGATGTCGACGCAATCAACGATCGCCTGGCGATGCTCGAGTCGCAATCCCGCGACACCCAGAACCGGATGGCCAAGGTCGACTCCCTCATGAGCGCCACCACCGAATCCAACCGGCAGTTACAAAATGACGTGCGTCAGTCTACGGACGCCCTCGGGCGACAGCTCGCCCAGCTGCTCGAGAACTACAGCGATCTGATTTCTCGCCTGGATCGCCTGCCGCAGCAACCGCTGCGTCTCCCGCCGGGTTCGTCGCCCGGCGCGCAGCAGGGGTCGACAGCCCAGCCTCCGACAGGCCCGCAGCCGTCGGCCGACTGCATGAACACTTATGACGACGCCTTCACTCAGATGCGGCGAGGCGAGTACGAATTCGCTGCGCAGGGGTTTACGAAATTCCTGGCCGACTGCGGCACTCATGCCGATGCTCAAAACGTGCATTACTGGATCGGCGAATGCTATTACTCTCAGGAAAAGTACACCCAGGCAATAACGGAGTACGAGAGCCAGATAAAAGACTACCCGAGCTCGCCGAAAACCGGTCCCGCGATCTACAAGCTCGCCCGCTGTAAGCAGGAACTGGGCAAGGCCGCCGAGGCCAAGCAGTTGTTCCAGCGCCTGGTCAAGGAATTCTCCGGCACGCTCGAGGCCGAACAGGCGGCGGAACGCTTGAAGGACTTGTAGTGGCAGTTTCGCTCGAGGCGATCAGCCTGAAAGTCGACACCCCGACCGGACAGCCAGTTCCCGGCCGGGGTTTTTATCAATTGGAAGAAGACGCCCTGTATGTTCAGGTGGGAGAATACCACAACAACCGGGGGTTTTTCAACTACCTCGAATCCGAATATGTCCGGTTCGATATCGACAAGACCGGCTGTCTCATGCTAATTGAGGTCTCTCTTCCGAGACGTCATTGGGTCGTAGACCCGCGGTTCGCTCCGCCGACAATAGCCGAACCGGCCGATATTCGCTGGCTCGATTTTCGCGCCCGCTTTCCCGAGCCGCGCCTGGTCACAAATGCAAAACAGACCGCACTGCATCTTCAGTTTTCAACCGGTACCTCGTGGCGGTGGTACGGACTCGCCGAGGCGGTGCTTCTCCAGGTGGACCAGAATCACAATCTGGCCGGGATGTTGATAACCGGGATCGAAGACGATCTGGCCGGCCGGCAAATCGCCGCATTCCGCCGTGAGACTCAGCACCTGAGCCGTGGTCCGTCCAAATCTGCCCCCTCGCGCCGCACCATAAGTGGTTGACATGAATTCGAGTGTGCCGCTACCTTCTGCGCATGGCCAAACCGGATCCCAGCCTGCTGGCCGAATACGCGGCACTCAAAGATCAGATCGAATACCACAACCGCCGGTACTATGTCGAAGACCGCCCGGAGATATCTGATGCGGAGTTCGATAAGCTGTTCGACCGACTGCTGCAAATCGAATCACAATTCCCTGACCTGGTCACACCCGACTCGCCCAGCCAGCGGGTTGGCGCCATACCCTCCAGAAAGTTCGAATCTGTCCGGCACCGCGTGCCGATGCTGTCGCTGCAAAAGGTGACCACGGCCGAAGAATTTGTCGAATTCGATCGCCGCGTAAAGAACGGTCTGGAGATGGACGGCAAAGTCGAGTATACGGTCGAGCCGAAACTCGATGGTCTCGCTGTTGAGTTGGTGTACGAAAACGGAGTATTGGTACTTGGCTCGACCCGCGGCGATGGCCAGACCGGCGAGAACATCACGCCCAATCTTCGAACCATCAAGAGCATCCCGCTGCGGTTATCCAAGTCCGCCGGCGCGCGCTATCCGCTGCTTGAGATCAGGGGCGAAGTTATCATGCGGCGCTCCGCGTTCCAGAGGCTCAATGAAGACCTCGCCCGCCAGGGAGTGCCGCAACTGGCCAATCCCCGCAACGGGGCCGCCGGATCGCTGCGCCAGCTTGATCCCTCGATCACTGCCTCCCGCCCGCTTCAGTTTTTTGCTTACGGCATTTCGGCCACTGATCTACCCGGCCTGACATCGCAGAGCGAAGCGATAAGACTGCTTGAAGCCGAGGGGTTTCGCATCAACGATCAGTTCTCGGTTGTCGCAGGCTACGATGAAGTAGAAAAACAGTTTCAGCTTCTTGAACAGAAGCGGCCGGAGTCGGACTACGAAATCGACGGTATGGTGGTCAAGGTCAACCGGTTCGCTTATCAGGAGACACTGGGTCAGATAGCGCGCGCGCCGCGCTGGGCGGTAGCCTGGAAGTTCACCGCCGAACTCGCCGAGACGATACTTGAAAACATCGATTTCTCAGTTGGGCGCACCGGCGTGGTTACTCCGGTGGCCAAACTAAAACCGGTGAGAGTTTCAGGTGTCACCGTATCAAACGCATCGCTGCACAACGAAGACCAAATGGCGATGCTGGATGTTCGGATCGGAGATACCGTAATCATACGCCGCGCCGGTGATGTCATACCGGAAGTGGTCGAAGTCGTAGCCGACAAACGCCCCCGCAGCGCGAGGAAAGTAGATTTCCCGACGACTTGCCCCTCATGCGGCCAGAAGATAGTTCGTCCCGAGGGCGAGGCGGCCTGGCGCTGCATCAACATTGGCTGCCCTGCGCAAGTCGAGGCGCGCCTGTTTCATTTTGCGTCGAAGCCGGGATTTGACATAGAGGGCCTCGGCGACAAGCTTTCGGCACAGCTGATAAGTGAGGGGCTGGTCACGGATCCCGCCGATCTCTACTTTCTCACCAAGGATCAATTGCTGCCGCTCGAACGAATGGGCGACAAGAAAGCCCAGAATCTTCTCGACAATATCGCACGCTCGCGCCAAGCAGAACTGCCGCGGATGATTTTTGCGCTGGGAATCTCCGGCGTAGGTGAAACCGCAGCGCAGATTTTGGCCCGCCACTTCGGAAGTTTTGAAGCGTTCCAAGGCGCATCTGCGGAGGAACTTCAGAATATCGCCGGGGTCGGGCCGGTAATCGCGCGGCATATCACCGCCTTCTTTTCGCAATCACCGAACCGACACATGATAGAAAAGCTGCGCAGGGGGGGAGTCGAGTTTCCCAAGTATGCTGCCAGACGCGCCGGCGGCACGCTGAGCGGTCAGTCTTTTGTGATCACCGGCACACTCTCCCGGCCCCGCAGTCATTTCGTCAGGCTGATCGAAGCTAACGGCGGCAGAGTGGTGGGATCCGTTTCGTCGAACACAGATTATCTGCTGTGCGGAACCGACCCCGGCTCAAAGCTCGATAAAGCGCGCAAGCTGGGCATTGAGGTTATCGACGAAACCGCCCTGGAGAAGCTGCTCGGCGGATAACCGGTAGGTCGAGTTGCGCTGCGCGGGCGACGGGACCCCCGATCGAGTCAGAGGCAGGCTTCAACACACACGGATGGAATCCCGTCCGCCGAAGGCGGAGTGGATTGTCTATATATTGTTGTCGCGTGAGCACTACCGGTTGACGGTCGACATGACCACGATGTTGACGATCTCGAGCAGGCGTTCGCAGGAGAACGGCTTCTTAATGAACATGTCGCCGCCCACCTTGAATGACCGCCCCATATCGTCGGCCCGATCCTTGCCGGTCAGAAAAATGATTGGTACCTGGGCGAAATTCGGCTGCTTCTTGATCTGCTGACAGACATCGTAGCCGTCCATGTGCGGCATCATGATGTCAAGCAGGATAACATCGGGACGAAACTGCAGCACCTTGGCAACTGCGTTTTCCGGCGCATTCTCTGATGCGACCAGATAGCCCGCCTCGGAAAGGAACGCCTCGA
This sequence comes from Candidatus Zixiibacteriota bacterium, assembly GCA_040752815.1. Taxonomy (NCBI): domain Bacteria; kingdom Pseudomonadati; phylum Candidatus Zixiibacteriota; species Candidatus Zixiibacteriota bacterium. The sequence goes on along the minus strand of JBFMGC010000068.1, from coordinate 3,984 downwards.
CAATCTCGGTGATCTCCGGTTCATCGTCGATCACCAACACTCTGGTGCCAGGGATTTTCAGCTTATGGGACACTTAACCTTACTCGGATGTTATCGCCTTTGCCCTATAGAGAAGAGGGTCGGCAGGTGGGGCCATAACCTTTAATACCAGTTTTGCAGATGTGCCCAGGCCGTTCTTTTGCCAGCAAGTCTCTGGCTGAGTGCCTGGTAGTGCCGTCCCGACTAATATCTCCTAATCGTGGGCGGCAGACCTCCCGGTCTGCCCCATCCAGATCCTTCCTCGATACACGGGCAGACGAGGACGTTTGCCGCGCACGGAATTAGAGAGTACTAGTTGTTGGGGTGATTGGCTACCATACTTGCTTGATATTGAACCAGTTACGATCCAATCAGATACTTTCGCGGTCGTCTCGCTGGTTTTGCGCCAATCACAACGCGGTCACGACTGGCGAATCATACCGCTTTGCCCCGTCGGAGTCACGTACGCTTCTGATCGAATGGAGCCGGGCGTATTCCTCCTATGCGCGATGAGGCTTGTTCCTGAAGTCTTTTTGGTTGCCCGCCCTTTCGCTTGCGGCTATCCTGCTACGGTGGAGCAAGATAAAGAGAAAATCAAAGTCGTGGTCAGAAACCGCAAGGCGCGGTTTGACTACCAGATCTTAGCCACAATCGAGGCCGGTATCGCGCTTGTCGGCTCCGAAGTGAAATCGCTCCGCGAGGGCAAGGTGCAGTTGGCCGACGCCTACGCCGTGGTCGAAAACGGCCAGGTCCTGCTGAAAAACATGCACATTTCTCCGTACAAGCAGACCGGCGTTGCGGGGCATGATCCCATTCGCACCCGCCGGTTATTGCTCCACAAGAAGGAAATCCGCAAACTCGCCGCCAAAACCGAGCAGCAAGGCCAGACCCTGGTGCCGCTCTCAATCTATTTCAAGGGGAAGCACGCCAAGGTCGAACTTGCCCTGGCGGTGGGGCGTAAGAAATACGATAAACGGCAGGCTGTGGCCAAGGCTGAGGCCGACCGCCGGATAAAACAGGCTACGCGAAGAGAGACCGGACACTAACCGATGAAACCCGCTTATCGATCTATCGCCGTCTGGACTCTGTTTGCCCTGGCTGTCACGGCGCGCGCCGACAAAGTCAAGATCGCCATCGCCGGGGGTTTCGAGGAAATCCGCTCGTTCTCGGAACATGATATCGAATATGTATCGCTGTCTGAACTGGCCGATGCGCTCGGCGGCAGCATGGCCTGGGAAATAACCGGCCATACCGTCTCATACTCCGATGCCGGTTTCAGATTTGAGTTCTTGATCGGGTCGCCCTGGCTCAGTCTCAATGACACGACATACAACATGACGTACGACGCGGCCTACCGCGACGGGCAGTTGTTCGTACCGGCTGAGACGTTCCTGCCGCTTCTGGACCGGGTCACACCGCAGAAGATCACCTGGGAGGGCGGGCAGGAAACCGTGCGCGTCGATTCGGATCATTTCAATGTTATTGACATGTCTGTCCAGGCCAAGGCCAACGGCCTCCTGATCGATATCTACCTCTCCTCACCGCTCGCGTACGAGATCCTGATCAGCGAGGGCAACTGGATAAACATCTCCATGCGCAACGCGAGTATCAACAGGTACCGGGTACTGTCGCGGCGCGACTCGCGCTACATGTATGATCTTAAAGTGCACCAGGTGGAGAACAACACCGGGCAGATTTCTCTGCGCCTCAGGCGCAAAATCTCCGACTGGAGCCACAAGATCGAACATAACCCGACCCGTATTCAGATTATCATCAAAGATCCCGACTTCCAGATGGATACCAGCCCGGCGCCGGCGGTCCTCGGGCCGGACGACAAGATCGACGTAATCGTGATCGACGCCGGTCACGGCGGAGACGACTACGGGGCGATCGGCCAGAGCGGCACGCGCGAAAAAGACGTGACCCTGAGTACCGCCAAACGTCTGGCTGGGTTGATCCGCAAGGAAAAGCAGTTCAAGGTGGTGATGACCCGCGATCGGGACAAAACCGTCTCGCTCGAAGAACGCGCTAGGATCGCCAACGACGCCGGTGCGGACCTGTTCATCTCGATTCACGCCAACGCATCGCCCCGCAAACAGGTGCGCGGCTGGAACGTGTTCTTTCTCGCCCCCGCCCTGAACGATTCGGCCCGCGCGGTGGCCCAGCTCGAAAACAGTTACTTCATGCGGGAGTCGTATAACGCCGCCGAGGACAGACAGGACAGCAACTCCCGGGATCCACTGGCCTCGATCCTGAGCGAAATGCTGATGACCGAATTCCAGGCCGAGTCGCACGAACTGGCCCAGATGGTCGACCGGGAGTTCCGCCGGCGGCTGGATACGCCGGCGCGCGGAATAGACCAGGCCGGTTTCTTCGTGCTCAACAAGGTGTTTACGCCGTCGGTGCTGATCGAGTCGGCGTTTATCTCAAATCCCCAAGAGGAAAAGCTGCTGAAGGATAAGGCGTACCAGGAGAAAGTAGCCGCCGGTCTGTATGAAGCGATCAAGCGCTTCAAGGCGAAGTATGAGAGTGATTAGTAGGGCAGAACCCCCTTCGGCAAGCTCACGGCAAGCTCTTGGTGGTTCTGCCACGAGGCCGCGTCCTTTGAAGACGGAACGACGGAACCACACTGCACAGGTGCCCCAGCGCTTGTGCTGGGTTAAGATTCGACCAACGACCGGCAGTAGGTCGGGTTTGCCGCATTGACCAATTGAGCGGCAAACCCGACATCTTCGACAGGAAAGTACAATGGATACACCCATCGGTATATTCGACTCCGGCGTCGGCGGCCTGACTGTCGCCCGCGAACTGTTCAAACTCCTCCCCGGCGAGGATGTCGTCTATTTCGGCGATGTCGGCCGGACTCCGTACGGCCCCCGCTCCAAGGAGATTATCATTCAGTTCACGGCGCAGGATGTGGCGTTCCTCATGGAGAACCGGGTGAAGTATATCGTCTGCGCCTGCAATACGGCGTCGGCGGTGGCGCTCGAGGAGATCGCCGGCAACTACACGGTGCAGATGATCGGCGTGATCCGTCCGGGCGCGCAGGCGGCGGTGGCAAAGACCAGAAACGGCCGAATTGGCGTGATCGGCACGCAGGCGACTATCGCCTCCAACTCATACGCTCGCGTGGTGCATGAGATCGATTCCAAATTGAAAATCTTCTCGCTCGCCTGTCCTCTGTTCGTGCCGCTCGCGGAAGAGGGGTATATCGATAAGGAGGCCACCTATCTGATTGCGCGAGATTATCTGCAGACGATGATTGATGTCGATGTGGACACACTGATCATGGGGTGCACGCATTATCCGCTTTTAGAGCATGTGATTGCCGCTGTCATGGGCGATAAAGTGACCCTGATCAACTCCGGCCGCGAAACCGCGCTGGCAGCGTACGACGCCCTCGCCCAGGCCAACCTGCTGAACAGCCGGGCGTCGCAGTCGCCGACTTTGGAGGGCGAGCACAAGTTCTTCGTCTCGGATGTACCCGACAAATTCGCGCAGGTGGCGACCCGTTTTCTCGGCCACATGGTTGACCGGGTAACGCGGATAGATATTACGAGATACTGATAGTGCCCGGCAGATGTCCTCGTCTGCCGGCTAGTAGGTCGGGTTCCGAACATGGACAATTTGAGTGAGAAACCCGACAAAACAAAATGCTTCGAGGTGCCCCAGCGCTTGCGCTAAGCGATGAAGATTGACTAGTAGGTCGGGTTCCGAACATGGACAATTTGAGTGAGAAACCCGACAAAACAAAATGCTTCGAGGTGTTCCACCCTTCCCGCGGCGGGCGGTGGGAACAAATTAAGACTAGTAGGTCGGGTTCCGAACATGGACAATTTGAGTGAGAAACCCGACAAAACAAAATGCTTCGAGGTGTTCCACCCTTCCCGCGGCGGGCGGTGGGAACAAATTAAGACGACGATGTGCAACAAGAGCAGATTACCATAAGGCAGGACCGCAGGGGTC